>DAOUPS010000003.1 GCA_030626045.1 bacterium
GGATCGGGTTCCTTGTGTTATCTTTATTTTGACCGGACCTTCGATAGTATTAACACTGACTTTACCGCCTAAGACGGCTTGCGAATAGGCGATATTTACTTTTGAATGAATATCGTCTCCTACACGCCTGAATTCCGGATGATCTTGAATATGTACTGTCACAAAAATATCACCTGCTCTTCCTCCTCTTCGCGGCATTTCGCCATAACCGGTAATCCGAATCGTCTGTCCGTCTTCGATCCCAGCCGGAACATTAACTTTTATCTTCTGATAATCTCTTACAACCCCGTCACCTCCGCACTTTTTGCATTTTTTCATGGGAACAAAGCCTTTGCCATAACACTCTGTGCAAAGTATAATTTGAGAAAATGTTCCGAAAAAACTTCTTGTCGTTTTTTCAACCTTTCCGTTTCCGTTACAAACCGGGCATGTCTTAGTTTCTTTGTTTTCCGCGCCAGTTCCATCACATACACCGCACAACACTCTTTTGTATAAATCAATCTCTTTTTCGACTCCTTTCGCCATTTCTTCAAAAGTTATCTCAACATCAACGGCAATGTCAGATCCAACTGTTTCTTGCGGCTCTGTCTTCTTATTACCGAATCCGGCAGAAGAAAAGATATCGGAAAAGACATCTTCAAATCCTTGTTTTTTGCCAAAATCAAAACCAAACCCTTTCCCGGAAAAATCCTGAAATCCATCAAATCCAGAAGATCCGCCTGCTCTGCCTTGATCAAACGCATGGCCGAACTGATCATATTGCGCGCGTTTTTGTTTATCTGAAAGCACTTGATAGGCCGCATTAACTTCCTTGAATTTTCCCTCATCTCCACTTTTTTTATCTGGATGGTATTTGTGGGCAAGTTTTCTATATGCCCGTTTTATATCTTCTTCCGACGCGTCTTTCGACACATTGAGGATATCATAATAATCTTTAGCCATAATTATTTAGTGTTACTTTCCAATTAGACCAATAGTTACTTAATTCATTTAATTGTCCCTACAATTTTTAACGATAACACCAATATAATGATGTGTCGAGCAAATATTTATTGTTACTGTTGAATTCTTTCAACTTCCTTCATTTCCTTTTTGATAACAATCACATTTTTCTTCGCTAATAACCAAAAAATACCGGTTACTACCCAATATAGTATAATATTTAAAATCCAAACAAGTGAACGTACGGTAACAAAAACACCGAATGCAATCCCAACCGGCACAACATTTGCAGAAATGATATCTCCATTAAAGATCTCATTGGCCCGTTTATTCATCAAAGAATTTGCCACATCGTCAATTCTTTCATCTCCTGTTACTTTTATACCAAGCTGTTTTTCAAGCAACTGGCGATTTTTCTCAACAAGTTCATCATGCTGCCCTTCAAGTAACTTTTCCAGTTGAACTGACGCGGGTTTTTCTGCGGTATCCATTTGCATAAATTGCTCTGCGCTTGGCTGCCCGGAATCTATTTGGGCTTTCACCGATTCAAAAATGTATTCATTAACAGTTGCCCCTTTAATGATCAAATTAAGTTCGTCTGTCGGAACAAGAAAATTAACGAAGCGAAACATATTATTAGTCATTTTTTTTGAAAAATGGATATTAACCTTGGGAATTTCGCCAACTGGCTGTCGATTAATTATTGAAAAGTAGAAACCGCTGGCAATTAACAAACTCAACGCCGTCCCAATGATCGGAACGCCTCGCCGTAATGTTTTATGGATGTCTATTTTGATCCTATTGCATTGTTCCGTCTTGATGTATTTTACCGCCACAGAATAAAACAGAAAAGCGCACGCCCAGATAAGTATCGCACTATACCAATATTCCCCGCCTAAAATAATTGATGGCATAGTGATAATACCGCTTATCAACAGCAGGATTCGCGTTTTTTCAACAATAATTATCAGTAAATAGAAAAAAAGTGAGGCGCAGAAGAATACAATTGCCGGATAAAACCATTTACAGGATACATCGTTATAGAAAGAAGAATAGATCAACGCCCACCCGCCTAAAAACAGTAAAATGCCAAAGATGGCAAGAATCCAAAATAACTTATTGTTTCTCATTACATTTGTGATATACTAAGAAGCAGAATAATATGTGAAAATAAATAATGAAAGCAACTCAAACACTAAAGTTTTTTGCTGGCATTACAGTAATGCTTTCAACTTTTTTGCTCTTGATCATCATTTCAGAATATAAGTCATTCAACAGCGGAGTGCAATACGCTTTAAATCCAGCTGGTAGTTTCAAAACAACTGTTGTCCAACAAACCGGACGTGCCGCAACTCCTCCGCAGAATATTATTGAAGGGTTCTTTGATGTCGAACGCGAAGGAGACATAAAAAACCAAACTGAAGAAAATGGCAATGTTATCGTAAGGCATTATCGGGCAATTCATTCAGACAGGATAAAAGAATCCGGCGATTATCCTACATTAAAACTTCAGGTATTTAATAATGAACAAAAAGGCTGGGCTGTTACTAAAATAACTAAAGTAAGCCAAACTGACGGAACAGTCTATTTCCTGCTTAAAACCGAAAAAAGCGATGACATTATTCCTAACGACTATTATACAGGAACATACCAGCTAATATTTGATTGAATTTTATTTTTTCTAATCGGGACTGTCTCCAGGCTAACTTCCTGCTTCATCGCCTGCCGGCAGGCAGGGTAGGCAGACAACAGATAAGTACTGCCAAAAATTGTTCCCGCTTAGCAGGATTCTCAGCATGCGAAAGCACGCTGTTTTTATTTCATACATATTGAAACCGTTCCCATTTTAGACAGGCTTTTAGCTAAATTTCCCTCTAAGAATTTTTCCTTCCATGATTTTCTCTTTTTTAATCACTTGTTTTTGGAGCTTCATTATAAGCGTTCGAACAAGTACAGGATTCGGCACCTGCTTAAATACGAAACGTGAACGTTCACCGGCAGTTTGCACATAAACATAACCAAACTTTAAAAGTGTTGCAATGATCCCATGAATTTCTGTCGTCACATCTTGAATCTTACTATGTTCAAGCTCACTAATTTCGCGCCGGAAGAGACCTTTTTGTTCAATGTTAACAATTCGCTGATCAGTAACAATCCATACATCAAGATAATAGTCGATCCAAACAATAAAAACCAGAAACCAGAAAAACATATACAAAAAGCTTTCACCTAGGTTAAGTAAACTTTGGCTCATTTGAAACGGGAATAACTCAAGAACAAACGGTCCGATAATATCAATAAATAGTAAGCATATTAAAAAGAAGCCTAGCGGAATAAATTCCATGAGGAGGATAAGCCAATGCCGTCTGAGCATCAGAATAATTTCTTCTTCTTCTCTTTTTCCTTTAAAAGAGAAATCAATATATTTGTGTTGGTAACCTTTATTCCTCATACGCTGTTTTAGGGACTGTCCCTTTTAAGAAATAATAACAATTGGGAAACTGCTCCAATCAACTTTAATCGCACTGACAACATTCACAGCCAGAACAATAAGAAATCCGGCAATAAACAATAGTGTTGTGAACATGGCAATTCGACGGTTAAATTGATATGCCTGGAGATGATAAATAATTGCTAAAGCGCCAAACAAGAAAACGGATAATATTATAAAATACACTATCAAGAAAATATTTATCATTGTTATTTGCCATGAAAAATTATCTAGAGGAGTGAGGCTCAGAGCCTGTTTGGAAGCCCTCTTCTGTCACGACTTCGCCTTTCGCGAAAAGCGGGGCAGCCAAAATATGCTTGTCCGTCTCTGGAGGAGAAATTGCAATAGGATATGGAGTTTTCAAGCAGGCTCTAGACGTTTTCCTGGTATTTTATTCCTAGGTGGCGATACGCAGCCTTTGTCGCCTTCCTTCCCTGTGGCGTCCGCTCAAGCATGCCGACTTGAAGCAAATATGGTTCATACACTTCTTCAATAGTTTGAGCTTCTTCGGAAAATGCCGCCGCAATCGTTTGGACCCCGACAGGACCGCCTTCAAACTTACTGATCAGAATTTCGAGAAGCTCGCGATCAGACGATTCCAGGCCAAGACAGTCAATATTAAGCATATCTAAAGCTTCTTCGACAATCTTTTTATCAATTATATCTTTCTTGTTTATCTGGGCATAATCTCTTACGCGTTTAAGCAGCCGGTTCGCTATTCGCGGAGTTGAGCGTGAACATTCTGCAATTATTTTGCTCGCAGAATTGCCAATTGGCATATTCAGAATTGAACCTGTTCTTCTGATAATATCGCCAATCTCGTCTGAACTGTAAAACTCAAGCTTATGAATGGCTCCGAATCTATTTCTTAACGGAGATGATAACATTCCAAGCCGTGTTGTCGCGCCGACAAGCGTAAACTTTGGCAGTTCAAGTTGAATTGTTCGTGCTGATGGACCTTTTCCGACAATAATATCCAGTTTCCCGTCTTCCATTGCCGGATATAACACCTCTTCAATTACTTTACTAAGGCGATGGATCTCGTCAATAAAAAGAATGTCACCATCATTGAGATTTGTGAGTATTGAGCCAAAGTCCCCAATTCGTTCTATGGCAGGACCGGATGTTATTTTTATTCCAACACCCATTTCTTTCGAGATAATATGCGCCATCGTTGTCTTTCCTAATCCGGAAGAACCGACCAGTAATATATGCTCAAGAGACTCTTTTCTTTCTTTCGCCGCGCCAACCTGAATCTCTAATGCTTTTTTTAATCTTTTTTGTCCGACATTTTCCTTCATTTTCTTCGGGCGCAGCGTCAACTCAAATTGCCTGTCTTTTTCCTGTTGTTTGTTGGAAGTTATCATTTATTCATACATACAAAAATTCTTTAAAAAAGCTCTTTTCCGCTACATGGAATTATTTCTAATATGAAATAAAATTGTCCCATATGAGTATTACCAATGCAATGTACGCTAAAAGAATTAAAAGTTATTGACAGAATATTCCATATATGCTACACTATTTTAATGCGTTCAGTATTTTTTGTTATAACACATTTACACTTTTGGTAATGATCTGTAGGCAAAGGAATGCTCTGATTCCTGGGAACTTTTCTTAGACTAGGTTAATACAGCTTAGGCTTTGCTATCCTCAGAACTGTTCCTACCTCATGCCTTGCGTGTGGGCTTTTTGTCTACAGTTTATTGCCAAAAATATATCTTCCCGGCTACGCCAAACGGCGTGGTTTTTTATTCTCCGGAAACTGCTAAAAAATTGTGAAACTGTTTCCATGCCGATGAGGCAGGAAGTAAGCTTAGAAACAGTCCTTTACTGCTACGCTTTTTCTTCCGGATCTTTTTCAATTTCACGGGTAAGCCGAGCAATTTCCTCAAGCGAAGTCTCCCCTTTAATAATTTTTAGAGCTCCATCTTGTGCCATTGTAAGCATTCCTTCTTCGATTGCTTTTTTCCGAAGTTCGATTGTAGTAGGCATCGTAATCAAAAATTTCTGCATTTCTTCACCAATTTCCAGCACTTCTGATATTGTAACTCTTCCACTATATCCAAGTTCGTGGCATTTTTCACATCCTACAGGCTTATAAATATACTCAATCTCTCGCGGAACTTTTAATTCTGTTTTTGGCGATATTCGGCTAAGAACCGTTTCTATCGCCTTTTTTTCCCTTGCTGTTGCTTTGACTTTTTTCTTGCAGTGCGGACATAAAACACGAATTAAGCGCTGAGCCATAAAACAATTAGTGCCTGCTGCCAGATCAGAAGGAGTGATCCCCATATTGATAAGCCGTTGAACTGATCCTGCGGCGCTGTTGGTATGTAATGTGCTAAGCACTAAATGGCCTGTAAGCGCCGCTTGATACGCTGTATTTGCGGTATCTTCATCTCGAATTTCTCCAATCATCATAATATCAGGATTTTGCCGTAAAAGAACTCTCATCGCCGTCGCAAATGTATATTGTTCTTCTTCCTTTACCTGCGTCTGCAAAATACCGCTCATTTGATATTCGATCGGGTCCTCAACGGTAATAATCTTAAGTTGTGGATCATTAAGAAATGCCAATATACTATACAATGTCGTTGTTTTACCGCTTCCAGTAGGACCGGTATTAAGAATTATTCCATTCGGTTTTGAAGCATTGCGTTTGATCATTTGAAGATTGTACTGGCAAATACCCAACTCTTCAAGAACTGTCGCTTTGGCTGATTGGTTCAAAAGCCTCATCACAATAATGTCTCCGAAACCGCCAAGAATTATAGAAACTCGGACATCGACACTTTTATCGGTAATCTCCTTGGTTTCTTCCTGAATTATTATCCTAAACCTTCCATCAATCACTCCCTCTCGAGATTCAGTTTTGGCTCCAGTAAGATTCTTGACCTCATTAAGCGTGCTTAGAAATTCCGTCATCGGAAGACTAATTATGTCATGTAATACTCCGTCAATACGAAACCTCACTTTGAATTTTGTTTCTCCCGGCTCAATATGTACATCGCCTGTGCTAGTTAAAAGCGCACTCGCCAAAATACAAGAGACCATTTCATTTGGAGAAAACAGTTTCAATTTATCTTCCATGGCGCTATAATCATCCTTCATCTCTTTGACTTGCTCAAAAACATCATTTTTAATGAGTAAGCCGCGAGCCAATGTTTGAATAACAATTTTCTCATATAGATCCAATAAGTATTCTCCTTTGCCGACAACACGCTGTAATTCTTTGAGAGACGTCGTACCGTCTACCGATTTAAGGATTCCATCTTGTTCAAGCGTGATCATCCCATTTTCCAACGCTACATTTCTAAGTTCATTTTCTGAGCCGAAATGTTCAATTAAATGCTGTATCTCCTCATTGATAGTCATTACTTCAAATAATCCGACTCTCCCTTTATAGCCTAGCCCTCGGCATTTTGCGCATCCCTTTGGTCTCCACAAGGTTTTAATTTCTTTTGGAATTTGAACTTTCGCTTTCGGCGATATAAGCGAAAGCATCTTCTTGATCATGTCAATCGTTTCCTGTGCAGGAGTATACTCCTCTTTGCAATGAGGACATAATCTTCTTAAAAGCCGTTGGGCGACAAACACGTTCACAGCCGGTGAAATAAGTGTTGGCTTTACACCAAGATCAACAAGCCTCCCTACAACTCCGGCGGAGCTATTCGCATGAACAGTCGTAAAAACTAAATGTCCGGTTAAAGCGGCTTGAACGGCGATTGCGGCAGTATCTTCATCTCGAATTTCTCCGACAAGAATGACGTCAGGATCCTGTCGAACAATCGCGCGAAGCCCATCAGAGAACGTGTAGCCTCTTTCTTCTTCAACTTGCGTTTGAGTTACACCCGTAACTTGATATTCGATAGGATCTTCAATGCTGATGATTTTTTTGTCCGGTGAATTAATACCATTGATAATTGCATATAATGTTGTCGTCTTACCGCTTCCGGTGGGGCCGGAATTAATAATAATTCCCTGCTTTTTATCCGCTTGATCCATCAGCCATTCACGGTTAAGTCCGATAAGCCCAAGTTTTTCAACCGTCAGATCACCAATATCATGCATGAGTAATCGCATCACGATATTCTCTCCAAAATTCCCCGGCAATATTGAAACGCGCACATCAGTATCATTCCCATCACCCTTTTTTATTGAAAAACGCCCGTCTTGAGCAATATCCCGAACATTGATCATCATCTTTCCAAGCATTTTGACGCGAGAAACTATCGTTGGGTAAATACCGATCGGCAATTCAGCAACAGTCTGTAGAACACCGTCAATTCGATAGCGCAATCGGACTTTTTGGTTTTTTTGCGGTTCAAAATGAATGTCAGACGAGTTAAGCTTAACCGCCCCGGCAACAATCATGTTAAGCACTTGGGTAACAGGCAGCTCATTGATTCTTTTCTCAAGATCAATAATCCCCTGCAGATCTTTTTCAAAATTTTCAAGATCCTCACCAGTCAACCCCATTCGAAGATAATCCAGAACATCAACAAGCTTAGTTTTCTTGTATTCTTCCAATACTCGTTCAAAAGATGTCTCCGAAACAACAAACATTTTTATTTTCAATCCTTCTTTCTCCTTTAACTGGCTTATATATTGCTTGGTTTCTTTGTCCTCCGGACGTGTTGTGGCCATCTTCGTGTCTTTCTCTATTTTATGAATAACGACCACATGATATTTGCGTGCGTCTTTTTCAGAAATAAATGTTGCATGTTCTTGGTCAATAGGAAAAATATTTAGGTCAAGGTAGGGGCATCCCAATGCCTTAGCGTAACGCGACGTTTCTTCTTCCTCCGACTCTCTTTTGAGTTTCTTTAATACTTTCTGGACCTCGCTGGCATCAGCAAATTTAGCTTTGTCCTTTTTTGGTTTTTGCTTTTTCTCTTCAGGCATCAAGATTGAAATAATAATTTAAGCGCGTTGCGGCATCTGTTTACCCAATACTTCCATTTATTGATTAACCTTTTCTACTAACACATACTTATTATATCAGCAAAAATCCGCGGTGTAAATTTTATTGGCGATGAAATTGTTATTATAGACAATGCAACATATTTGATCATAGAATTCTTACGGCAAACCAATGACAGAAAATATGATCTCTTCCATTGACGTTTTAGTGATTCTCGGCAATAGCTGCAATGCCAATAAAACTGGGTAAATAATTTCGTCAAATCCACTTGCTAAACACACGGAAAAATTGCTACAGTGGTATAGACAATCCGGTAAAATATTATTTCTTGAGCCCTTAATAATTTTGATCCGGTTGGTAAATAAAAAACAATAAACAAATCATATGTGTGGTATTGTCGGTTATATTGGAAAAAGCAAGGCCGCGCCAATTTTATTGGACGGCTTAAAACGGCTTGAATATCGCGGGTACGATTCAGCTGGTATTATTGTAATCCATGAACAAAGAACTGGAAATAATAAGGTGGTTACCAAAAAATCCGTCGGAAAGATCATTAAACTGGAAGATAAAATTAATGGAAAAGAAATAAAAGGAAGCGTTGGTATCGCCCATACGCGCTGGGCAACCCATGGAAAGCCGTCAAACAAAAATTCTCATCCTCACGGAGATTGCCATGGAAATATTTGGCTGGTCCATAACGGAATTATTGAAAATCATCAGAAGCTGAAAAATGAATTGATCAAAAAAGGCCATAAATTCAAATCGGAGACCGATAGCGAAGTAATTGCCCATTTGATCGAGGAATTTGCGAAAAAAGAAACTTTTAAAGAGGCAGTAGTAAAAGCACTAAAACTCCTTGAAGGAACGTATGGTTTGGCGATTGTTAATAAAAAAGAACCGGGGAAAATGATCGTCGCCCGAAACGGAAGCCCTCTGATCTTAGGGCTTGGAAAAAAAGAATTTATAGCCGCGTCAGATGCTTCAGCTATAATAAGATATACTGACAGAGTTATTTATTTGGAAGATGGCGAACTGGCAATTTTAGAAAAAAATAATTATGAAATAACCAATATTAAAAACCGGATCTTGGATAAAAAAATATCCAAGGTTAATTGGTCAATTGATAAAGCCCAAAAACAAGGATTTGATCATTTTATGCTCAAAGAAATCTTTGAGCAGCCTGACACTATTCGAGATGCCATAAGAGGAAGAATAATTGCAAAAGCAGGAACAGCGAAATTAGGAGGACTGCATAATATTGAAGATAAACTTAGAAAAATTGACAGACTGATCATTATCTCTTGCGGCACATCCTATTATGCCGGGCTGATCGGGGAATATATGCTGGAAGAGTACGCCGGAATTCCGGTTGAAGTTGAATATGCTAGCGAATTCCGATACCGCCAGCCGATCCTGAATGAGAGAACTGCTGTTCTGGCAATTTCCCAATCCGGAGAAACCGCCGATACTTTAGCCGCAATTCGCGAAGCCAGAAATAGAGGAGCACTAACATTGGGAATAGTAAACACGGTCGGTTCGACTATCGCCAGAGAAACTGACGCTGGAATTTATAATCATGCCGGTCCGGAAATAGGAGTGGCTTCCACTAAAGCTTTTACATCACAATTAAGCATACTGGCGCTTCTGACCTTAAAGCTGGGGAGACAAAAAACTATGTCTTTAGTGACAGGAAAAAGAATAGCTGAAGACCTCAAAAAAATTCCAAAATTGGTCGAATCAATTCTGAAAAGGTCTAAAGAGATAAAGAAAATTGCAAAGAAATACGCAAATTATAAGAACTTTCTTTATTTGGGCAGAAAGTATAACATGCCCGTTGCTAGCGAAGGAGCTTTGAAGATCAAAGAAATTTCCTATGTTCATGCAGAAGGATATCCAACCGGAGAAATGAAGCATGGACCGATTGCTCTCATTGATAAAAAATTTCCTTCTGTTTTTGTGGTTCCCGAGGACAGCGTTTATGAAAAAAATATAAGCGGAATGGAAGAGATCAAAGCGCGGGGCGGACAAATTATAGCCATAGCCACCAAAAACGACAGAGCCATCAAGAAGATTGCGGACGATGTGATCTACATTCCTAAAACCTTGGAAATGCTCACCCCCATTCTTTCTGTTATTCCGCTTCAGCTTTTGGCTTATTATGTCGGAGTCCAAAAAGGCTTTGACGTCGACAAACCGCGTAACCTCGCCAAATCAGTAACCGTGGAATAAATTTGGATCGGACTATTTGCTTCAAAACTAAAGAATCGAGTTATAGGTCATGCTCTGTTAAAAACTGAGAACTATCCAGCGCTTGAGACAAATTTTTCAGAAAATCAGCATATAATTTTTCATAATATTCATTGCGTAATAAGTGCTCAACCATTAATTTTTGCAGACTTTTATAAACACTGGCCGGCATGCTGTTAATATATTTATAGCGGCTAAATTTTGGCTCGTCATATCTTCCCAAAAGATATTCGACAGTATAGATAAAATGTCCAAAGCGCTCTTTGTTCTTCTCAACTTTTTGCCTATCCGCTTTGCTTATTTTTCTATCTTCACTGAATCTTAAACTGATTACAATATTCGTGATCAAGTAATCAGAGAAGTGCAAAACCGCCTGCCTGATCTTACCAGACGGGTGTTGGATATATTTCAAAATAAATTTAACCCAATCTTCAAAATATTCTTCGCCGATCGCGTAAAGCGGCCATTTAATGATATTGATGAAATAGGCCTGATGATCAATATCTTGAATCTCATCAAAATTTTTAATTTCGCTCGGATCAGCACAATAAAATCGAAAATCTACATATTTCTGCGAATCATCTCCCAATCACTAACGTCAAGATCCTGAGCTCGGACTGTCTCGTCGATATGGCATTTTTTGAGAATTTTTTTCGCATCTTCTTTTGGCAAATGCAGTCCCATGGATAAATTATTAACCAGCGTTTTTCTGGGACTGGCAAACCCGATCCGTATTATTCGAAAAAGATCTTCTTCGTGTTCTGAGCGCTCTATCTCACCATATTGGCGGGATACTATTTTGATAATTGCCGAGTTAACTTTTGGAGGAGGATCGAAGCTGCTTTTATGCACTGCGGCAATTATTTTCGGCGTTCCGTAGTACCGCACTATCGTTGAAAGCTTGCTCATTTTTCCAACGTCCGCGCATATCCGTTCGGCCACTTCCTTTTGAACCAGAAGAACGATCAACTCCGGCACATATCGCGTCTCGAACAAGAGTCTGATAATTTTCCCCGTAATATAGTATGGAATATTGGCCACCACCTTGTATCGTGTGGCTTTTTCTTTTTCAAGAATTTCAGGAAAATTAATTTTAAGAATATCATCGGCAATGATATTCAGCTTGCCATTATCAATAAACTTTTGGAGACGGCCGCTTAATTCTCGCGTGAGCATCTCGTCTTTTTCAACAGCGATCACTTTTTTTGTTTTTTCGATAAGCTTATGCGTTAAAACTCCTCTGCCGGGACCGATCTCGACCACTGAATCGTCCTGCCGCAGATCAGCAGCAGCTAAAATATTTTCAAGCACTTTTGTATCGACTAAAAAATGCTGCCCTAATGATTTTTTGGGAGCATGCCGTGATGCTTTAGGACTGTTTATTCTACTGTTTGGCATCCAAAAAGTGTTTTAACTTATCAAGCGCAATTTTCCTCATACTGACAGCGTTTTTCTCGTCCAGATTCATTTGAGCAAATGTCTTTTTATGTCCGTCCGGCAAAAAGATCCTGTCCCATCCAAAACCTCTTTCCCCTTGAGGCAAAACAATGGATCCGCTAATGATGCCCTCAAAAAAGTGTATTTTGTCTTCGTTCTCTGCGTATCCGAAAATTGTTTTAGCTTGCGCATTGTTGTTTCTGAATTTACGAGTAAGCTCATAAATTCCTTTATCGCCGATTGACCCCAGAAACCATTTTATCAAAGGTCCCGGCAGCCCGTTCAAACAATCAAGATACAGTGATGTGTCTTCAACAATAAACCCAGCATTTTTATGTTTCAATGCTTCAAGAAGCTTGAATTTGATAATTTTTCGCGAATCAGTTTCTTGAATTTCCGGCAGGTCAATATTAAATTGTTTAACAAAGGAAAGCGCCGTTTTCACTTCTTTAAATTTACCCTCATTCCCTGTTATAAAAAGTAATCGCATAAAAAATTTACAAATTAGTCTATTATTTCTTCCGCTTTGACTTCAATAACCCCTTTTCCGGGAGAAGAAAGCTTTTTAAAGGCTACCTTATCCAAATCGATCATTTTTCCAGTTCCTCGTTGCGGACCGTAGTCATTCACCACCACAAAAACCTGTTTTCCGTTTTCCCTATTAGTTACCCGAAGCCATGTTCCCCTGGAAAACATCCTGGAAGCACACGCCATCGTTCCAGTGTGCGCGTACCAACTGGCAACTCCGACCTTTGTTTTTCCAACTTTGACTTTAGTACCGATAGAAACTATTTCAGTAATCGGCTCTTCAATAATTTTTGACGATATTTTTTCTTTGGAAACTTGTTCTCCGTTTTTGTAGGTTATCTCATATTCTACTTCCTTAGTGCCTTCGATGCCTTCTTGTTGGATCTTCTTTTTTCTCCATTTCAACTTTGGATCTTTTTTCTCAACTGTTTTGAACGCCATCGGCTCTTTAACAGTTATTTGTTCCGTATCTATCCTGGTAACGACAACTTCCAGATCTTTTCCAACACCGGATATTCGTGAAGGGTCTACTTGATCAAGATGACTTAGTTCGATCTCAGCCTCATGAAGAGCTTTTTCGACTGTAGAAGAAAAAGAATTCAACACGCGAGTTTCACCGTCAACATGGATCTTGATCGGTATGGCACGATGGAGCGAAATAATCATTCCCGGGAAAAGATCTGTTTCCCTATCTGGATATATTCTGTCGCAGTCAGCCACAGTTACACCGGCGTCATCTAGTAAGTGGCCAACTGTTTTCGCGCTTGCTATGGTCCGGTATTGAAAACCATTGTCGTTAACCGTTATTAATTTACCACCAGAAAAATCCAGCGTCCTTTCTTTAAAAAACCAAACAGAACCAGCCTTCCAGCTAACCAAAACACCTATGAGTAAGATTACCAGCCATAAAACCTTTTTCATCAGTAAAATTATAACACGCTGAATACCTATAACAAGGCAATTGTTATTTATAAAAGATATTAGGGATCACAAATTTTCGTGATCCCTAAGGATTGATCTTATAATATTTTGACTAAAAAAGTTTGCACCGGCTGAGCTTTTTTTTATTCACGATAAAATTCTTCAGAGATTCGATTTTGATGAATTTAAACGTGATCGAGCATACCGCCAAAAAAGTGATGATTGCCAAAAAGCTGGAAGCGATAACATTAGAAATTCCCAAAGCACAGAAAACAATCAAAACGTGGATGCAGACCGTTTTTATTTTCCCGAAGTAATTCGCTGCTACAGATAATTCCAGATCGAATATTCGGTTAAGCATGCGAATAAAGGGACGCAGAGATTGCCCGACGACTTCCATGCATACATAGGCAAGCACTAGTCCTATTGGAAAATAGCCATGGTAAAAGAAATACACTAAAGGCGGTAAAGACTTGATCTTATCAAACAACGGATCAAGTTCTTTCCCTGTTTCCGTCACGAGCCCGCTCGATCGCGCCACGTTCCCATCAATGTTATCGACAAAGGATGCAATAATGTATAGGTTAGTCGCAATTCCATGATAGCCGAACCAATACAGCGCCATCGAAAATAATGCCAACACCAAACCTGTAAAACTGATAGAATTTGGATGAAGCAATAATCTGTGCTTAAGAATGAATTCTTTTGATCCGTTACTGATATCAGATAATTGTCTTTTGATCAGTTGTGTGCCAATCAGGCAAACAGCCGTCGTCCCCAGCGCTATGAAAGTGTCAAACATTTTTCTCCCCTCCTCCCCGGAAATGATTTAAACAGAACTTACAGATGAATGCCGCAAACTTTTAAAGCAAAATTTAAAAGGACTAATGGGATTGTTTCCAAGCGCTCGCGAGCGCTTGGAAACAATCCCTTAATATAAAAAACAGTGCTTTTTAGCACTGAATAAATAGTATCAAACAAATCTTATTTTTTCAATAAGGTAAACCTTATTAAGTACGATGAGACTCTGCATTCTCTTGTGCTTCTTTGTTAGTATTTTATGCGGCTTGCTACGCTTTTTCTAAGAGCCTGTTTGAAAATCCTCTTCCGTTGCGATCCCGCCCCGGCGGGACAAATTTTAAGTCCCGCTTCAGCGGGATGAAAAATGAGGAAGAATAATGGTTTTATTTCGACGAAATTTTGAACAATTTGCAGCTAAAATTTGGAAATTGCAGCAGGATATGGGGTTTTCAAACAGGCTCTAGAGGTGCAACTCCTTTGGCAAATTTTTTCAGTCCCGTTACAGGAAAAGCGACATTGACCGCCTTCGCATCCTGCGAAACAATTATACCTTCGCCAAAAGCTTCGTGCTTTACCCGATCGCCGTCTTTAAATTTGGTATCATACTGTTTCTTTTTGCCTTCTTTACCAAGATCAATAATTTGCTCAATATCTTTAGTTCTTTTAATAAACCCTTGCCGCTCTGTTCCGCTCTGTTTTTTATTACTCAAAAGAGAGTCGGCAAAAAAATCATCACTCTCGTTCTGTGAATAGCGCTGTTCAAACAAATGATCGTCGATCTCATCGACAAAACGCGAACGGATCGATATTTGCGTTGAACCGTAAATAGTTCGAGCAGCCGTATAGATCAAATGAGCTTTTTGTTTCGCGCGCGTGATACCGACATAGCACAAACGCCGTTCTTCTTCCATTTCTTTTTCATTGAGTATGGCTCTTGAATGTGGTAATAAGCCTTCTTCCATTCCGACAATAAAAACTGTTTCATATTCAAGACCTTTAGCACTGTGCAATGTCATAAGCGGAACCAAATCTTGAGCATCTAGATCGTTATCGGTCTGGGACACAAGAGCGACCTCTTCCAGAAAAAGATCTGTTCCATTCTCTTGCTCATCATAGTCTTGAGCAGCTGTTAAAAGTTCCTGAATATTTTCGTGCCGCACTGCACCTTCTTCCCCGTTCTTTGAAAGCATTGGTTCATATTCGGATTCTTTGTAAATTTTAGTAATGAGCTTTGAAACCGGCATACTTTTCAGCGCCTGTTGAAAATTTCGCAACATAACACAAAATTTCTCAAGCGTCCTGATCTTTGATGAGACAATGACCCGTTCTTTCGGATCTTCAGCCGGCCTAGATGCGATAAGTTTGATCGCTTCAAGAATATCAATTTCATTTTGTTCGCAAATGCTAATGATCTTATCAATTGTCTTTTTCCCAATTCCGCGCGCCGGAATGTTCACCACTCGTTCGAAACTCACTTTGTCATTTGGATTGCGCGCAAACAGTAAATAAGCCAAAATGTCCTTTACTTCTTTGCGCTCATAGAACTTGAACCCCCCGATAATTTTATACGGGATGCCAACCTTCATGAAGGCCTCCTCAAGCGCACGCGATTGAGCGTTAGTGCGGTACAAAACGGCAAAATCATCAAGTTTCAGTTTCATTTCTTTTCGCAGTGAATTGATCTCGTTAACAACAAAGTCCGATTCGTCTTTTTCGTCCCGTGCTTCGAAAAGAGTGATCGGGCTTCCGGAATCATTTTTAGTCCACAATTTTTTGTCTTTACGATTGGTATTCTTTGAAATAATACAGTGCGCGGCGTCAAGCACATTCTGGGTGCTTCGGTAATTTTGCTCCAAAAGAATCACTTTGGCTTCCGGATAATCTTTTTCAAAACTCAGAATATTTTGCACATCAGCCCCCCTCCAGCCGTAGATCGACTGCCAATCATCCCCAACCACACAAATATTACGGCTCTTTTCCGCCAGCATTTTTAAAAGAACATACTGGGCATGATTCGTGTCCTGATATTCGTCAACCATAATATATTTGAATAGATCTTGATAATTTTCAAGAATATCCGGATGCTTCCGGAACAGTTCTACAATTAACATGAGAATATCATCAAAATCCAGCGCACCAGCCCCACGAAGCTCTTTTTGGTATTCCGTATAACATTTTGAAACTTGTTCCTCAAAAAAACTTCCGGCTTGCAGTTTAAATTTATGCGATCCGATCAGGTTGTTCTTGGCATTTGAAATTGCGCCAAGAACAACCTGCGGCTTAAATTGCTCTTGTGGTATTTCCAGTTTTTTTATGGCCCGTTTCATCACAGCCAACTGGTCACTGCTGTCATATATGGCAAAATTTCTTTCATAGCCGATCTTCTCAATTTCTTTGCGTAAAATGCGCGCGCAAATTGAATGAAATGTCCCAATATGCGGCAAATTTGACGAAAACCGTGAAACTGCCGGAGGTAAACCGAGCAATTTTCTGACACGTTCAAGCATTTCTCCCGCCGCCTTATTGGTAAATGTCATTGCCAGTATATGCCGCGGCAATACTTTTTTTTCTTTGATAAGATATGCCACACGATAAGTCAATGCTCGTGTTTTACCTGATCCGGCCCCCGCCAAGATCAAAACAGGCCCTTCAGTTTGAACAACCGCCTCTTTCTGCTTTTTATTCAGTTGATCCAGTATTTTTGACATAAAAAATATCCTTCAAGCATATTACCCATACATACTACCCCAATATGAATATTTTCTCAAAGATGATTTTCTGTAAAGGGACTGGCGATAAAACAAATAATATGCTATTAAGGATATTAGTAAAATGTTTTAATGTTCCAAGAAGTTCTTTGCAGATCGTTGACAGTGAAGCCGCCAATATAAAAATAGTAAACCTTTTGAGATGGAGAAACTAGTGATGCCTAAATCAATTATCGTTAAAGAAAAATCTTTTGTTTACCCAAACAATAGAAAAGGAGGGAGAAAAATAATAAATGAAGAAGAATTAAGTCTAGTCGAACTAATAAGCAAGGGCAGATTTTTCTCTAAGTGTTGTGCATACATTCCCACAGTGGAAGGAGTAAAAGAAACGCTTAACCATAGCGGATGGATAATCTTTACTAAAACAAACAACAAAAGAAAAATTACGAATCAAAAGGAGGATTAAGTATGGATTATCACAGTAAAAATAAACCGGGCAAAGAACCGAAAAAGATGCCTGTTGACAAAAAAGTCGTTTCTAGTTTTGGAGCGGAGTTCAAAAAAATAGATTGTCTTCGCCCTTATCTGCATCACAATGATGATGGAGCCGCCCGTAAAAAGGTGTTATCCTTAGAAACACTGCTAGATACTAACCCAGAGGATTGGCTAACACGTCAATCCTTTTTCAATTTCAGCGCTGGAGCGCATTTATAATGTGGTTCGTCTGTTTAGGCGGATAAATCACTTAGTCACAAAATATAGTATTTCCCCTGCGCTGGTCTAATTTCACTTGATCGCCGCGCTGAAGAACAAATTGATCCATTAGTTTTAGAACTAATGGATCTAAAGTACTTGGGGTCAGAGACCTACTCCAGCGTGACAGATAAGAATGATAGAAAAATTAGTCTTGCAATTCAATATAATTACAAAGAAAAGAGGCGTCAACAGTTTTACTGCTAATGCCTCTTTGTCAAACATTGTCAAGAGTGAAAACTAATTGCCTTCAAGAAAATGTCTGATTCTGTTTAAGCTGCTATCCAAGCTTTTTTCATTTTTTGGTTTCGTTGCACCTAGCTGCTTCAAGTTTGGATTTGGCGTTTTTAACCAAGTGCACAGCCTCAACGGCTCTGTTGCTGGCATCAATGAATCTCCATAAAGCACTCTCTGCCTCACAGCTCATTTCGTAAGACATATGTTCGGCTTCTTCAGTTTGGTGTTCAGCTTCAACAGCTTGGCGTTCAGCCTCGGCAAGATGGTCTGAAGCTTCTTGAACTGAACTGCTTTCATTCATCTTCTTTTCCCCCTGAATATTTAGTTTTCAAATACAAGCTTATTTCTTTCCTCCTGACGTTTTAATTTAATGTGTAAGATCTTATTGTGTTGCCTGCATTTCCGCAGGATAAAAGTAAGTAATTGATTTCTCCCTTGAAGTTCGATTGCCAACTCCTTTATAGATCTTCGCGTCATTATAGTAGCTCACAAATCTAATTAGTTCAACTTTTTTGCGATTTCTATTATTGAATTCTATCTTGTTGTACCACATTTCTATTATAGTTTTGACAAATTTTAACACTGGGACACATTTATAATGCGGTTCGTCTGTTTGCCATTTGGACTTATCCGCCGTCAAACTAAAGATCCGAGCTGCCCGCCAATACAGCGGACAGACTCTCCAATACGGCGAGACGGGTCAAGCTCGGACCAGCACAAAAGATGATTTTCCATAAAGGAGCGTTTTTGGAAAATTTAGCTGAAATTATGGAATTGTAGCAGGAAAAGCGCTTGAACGTTACCACAAACCGTGAATCTCGAAATTCGAGTTTTTGGCTTAAATAAAGTAAACTAAAATTTGCCTATCTTAAGCTGTTTTAAGCAAAAAGCTTTTCCTTAAAGATCTTTATCTAAATAGTTTCGAGATCCGCAGCACAAATGCTTGCAAAAATGTCATTTTCTGCTATAATAATGGCATAAAAAATAATGGCTTTCCTGTTTGAAGTTGGATTGTATCTTTAAATCTGGCTGTTTGTTTGTTGTATCAAGCAAATAGCGCTCCGACAGGACGGTTCAGAAATGTATGAGTCTCACATTACGACAAAAAGCAGGCGCAACCAAAAGTTTTAAACGGCATGAAAAAGATTCTGGCTCCTCAGAGTATCAGATCGCTCTTTTCACAGCTAAAATTAAGCAACTTGTTCTGCACCTGAAAAAAAATCCGAAAGATAAGCATTCCCGGCGCGGACTTCTGGGCATGGTCTCACAACGAAAAAAACTTATGAGATACCTCAAAACCACTAACGAATCTAAATATAAAAAGGTAATAAAAAAGCTCGGTTTAAAAGGTTAGATCCGGATTCTTTCGGTTATTTGCGGTATTATGGGACTGTTGCCATTATGGCAGGAGAATGACCACGATGTTTTTTGTTTAGATATTTTTCGATCAAGGAATAAAGCACTTAGACCGTTCCTTCATCATTAAAAAATGCCGGTAAAACTAACTATGTAATAATTTCTAATCAACACAATGGCAAAATTCTCACAACAAAGAGTTGGCGTACTGGTTGATGTCCAAAATATGTACTACAGCGGACGAGTACTCTTTGGTAAAAAAGTAAACTTCAAAGAAATTTTAAAGGAAGCCGTCTCAGGAAGACAGCTCATTCGCGCAATCGCTTACTGCATCAGTACAGAAGAAGGGCTTGAAGAAAAATTCTTCACTTCTCTTGGAAATCTTGGCTATGAAGTCAAAACAAAGGATCTGCAAATATTCAAAGGAGGAATGAAGAAGGGCGATTGGGACGTTGGCATTGCCATAGACGCCATAAAACTCGCTAACAATCTGGATGTGATCATATTAGTCAGTGGAGACGGCGACTATGAACAATTGGTGAAATATCTGCAATTTAATAAAGGGGTTCGGGTTGAAATAATGGCTTTTCAAGAAAGCTGTTCGCATATGCTCATTGACTCAGCTGACGACTTTATCAATTTGAGCAAGAGTAAAAAATTTTTATTGAAGTAAGGAACTTAAATGGTAAGTCCGTGCGCCAAACAAGTACTGGTCTTTTTTGGCCAGTTTTTTGTAAATTCAGCGCTAATTACTACCTTAAAAAAGAGTTTACAAAAAGCATTGAAATTGCTAATGTTCTGTGAGAGCCTATCCCATAACAAATCGGAGGGATGGCAGAGTGGTCGAATGCACCGGTCTTGAAAACCGGAGTCCCGCTAAGCGGGACCGTGAGTTCGAATCTCACTCCCTCCGCCAAATGAGCCAAATTAATACTCTTATTGAAAATTGGGGGTTCGCTCACCATATCGGCGAGCGCCCGCTGAAGTAGCAGACAAATCTCAATTCCTCCGCTTTCTTGCGGATTTGTATCACTTTTGCGCGAGATCGCAAAAAACCAGAACTTGCCAACACTTAAGTTTTCTCTGTAAAAACAGTTATCTGCCGGAGTAACAAATAAATCTTCCTGCCGGAGTGGTGAAATTGGTAGACACGCTAGCCTTAGGAGCTAGTGGGATCTTATCCCTTGGAGGTTCGAGTCCTCTCTCCGGCACAATGTAATTCAAAACAACATCCATGGTTAAAAAAATAATCCTTTCCGGCGTTCTCATCTTTGCGCTTATTCTTCTTCTTTTTGCAATTGTTCTGAGTCATTACTTCCCTCTCAATGATCTTTCACAGATCAAACTGTTCATCACACAATCAGGAACGCTTGGCCCATTCCTTATCATTCTTCTTCAGGCTCTTCAAGTCATATTTGTCCCCATCCCCGGTCAAATAACCGGTCTTATCAGCGGATATTTTTTTGGCCCTTACATGGGAACGGTCTACTCAATAATCGGACTGTCGATTGGTTCGTTCATTGCCTTCTACCTTTCAAGAACACTTGGACAGCCTTTCGTTGAGAAAATTGTTCCAAAAAGAACATTGGATCGCTTTCATCATATTTCAAACAGCAAAAAGATCTCTATCATCTTTATCGTTTTCCTAGTCCCCATGTTCCCCGACGACGCAATATGCTTCATCTCGGGGCTAACAAAGATCAAGATCAGAACCTTGATGCTTACAGCTGTACTGGGTAGAATTCCGGGCTGTTTTATTGCCAATGTCATCGGTAATGGCGTGGCAGTGTCAAAAACCCAGACAGTTGCTATTTTCGTTGTCGTTGCTCTTGTATTTTTCCTCTTTATACACAGACATAAGGACAGTCTTGAAAACAGCCTTAACAAATATATTTTAAGGATCGCAAAATAGTATTGCATTATGCCGAAAACAACCTTCGAAAAGAATCAGCCTATTATCAAAGAAGTTTTAATTGTTCAAGATTCAACCGGCACGCGGCTAGATGTTTTTATTGCCTCTAAATTTCCCGGTATTCCCAGAACTTTGATCCAGAAGCATATTAAAAACGGGCTTATCACAGTTAACGAAAAGAGAGTAAAGCCCCGTTATCTCATTAAAAAAGAAGACTTAATAAAGATTCATATTTTACAGAAAACGGTTCCTTGTTGTATCGAACCACAAGCTGATCTGCCAATTACCATTATTGCCAAGCATGATGATTTTATCATTATTAACAAGCCATTTGGAATTTCAGTTCATCTGAGCGATCATGAGCACCGTAACACCGTTGTAAATTGGGCGCTGGCGCATTTTCCGCAAATTGCATCTGTCGGAGAGAACTCACTGCGCCCCGGAATTGTCCACCGACTTGATAAAGATACATCCGGCTTGCTCATTATTGCTTTAAAGCAGAAAAGCTTTGAATTTTTCAAAAAGCAATTTAAAAAGAGAGCTATCCGGAAAAAATATCATGCTCTTTGCTGGGGAACATTTAAACAAAAAAAGGGAGCTGTCTCAACATTTGTTGGCAGATCAAAAGCACGGCCGACCTGCCAGTCAACAAGTGCACGCGCTGAAAAACTTGTTAATCCAAAAAATGCCCTCACTTTATTTTCAGTTTTGAAAGATAGTGGAAAAATAAGCCTCATTGAAATTGAGCTAAAAACAGGAAGAAGACATCAGATTCGCGTTCATCTTCAATCAATTGGACACCCCATTGCCGGTGACAAATTGTATTCTACTAAGAACACCAAACAAAAAAACGTGTCGTTTGACCGTCTTTTTTTACATGCTTCGTACCTTTCATTTAGATATAGCGATACGAAAAAATATGAATTTTTCTGCCCTGTTCCACCGGAATTTTCCAACTATTCAAAATAAAGGAATCGTTGCCAAACTGGTTTCGTTTCAATATCGATCATGGATGACGAGCGTCAAAAATATCACAGCGCCCAAAAACCCGAATGTGATTGCCGCAACAATAATAACCGCTTCTGCAGGACCCGCGGACGGCGCTTCAGCCTCGGTAAATGTTTGTGGTTGCACTTTGGATAACTCAGCCACTTTTATTTCTCCCGAATGTACATCGTCATTCGCGCTTGCCATTGCTTGCATCTCATTGCCATTTGTAGTTCCCTCATTTGAGATCTCTAAAAACTGATCATTTTCTTGATCTTGCGCTTGAGCTTGCACAGCTACTTGTTCGCTCAAACAAATGGTTCCACATAAAAAAAGTAATGCCAGCAGAGCAAAAGACACTTTGCTATTGAAATATGTCATATTTATAAGATTTGTTTTTTCACGATTATGCTACCTAGATAATACCATGTTTTCGAGAAAGATTAAATAGTTAATGCGGCAAGTCAGAGTAAAACGTTAAATCTGGGCTGAAAAAAACCTTGACCTATTTAAGAAAGTGGGATATGCTTGGAAAAGCTTGTTAAGAAGTCACACTTAAGCTAACTCTTACCAAAAATTTTATCCCGAATATTCAGAATCATGCCGTTCTCGAACGGCATTTCCTGACTTTTGCCAGCGCCTACCTGCTGGCCTGAACGTATTACTCGGTACGGGCCAAGACCGGCAGTCATGTCGCTCACGAGCGGCATGGCTAGCTTGGAAACAGCCCAATATAATTGAAATCACTTTTCTGATATGAATGAAAAAGTTGTACAATTTAATAAATCACTTCAAATAAAGAAATTTCCGCCACTTAGAGTTGGTGACATTGTTCGCGTTCACAAACACATCAAAGAGGGCGACCGAGAGCGTATTCAAGTCTTTAAAGGTCTGATCATCGCAATCAAGGGAAAACAAAGCTCCTCGCCAACCATTACCATTAGGCGCGAGTCTCAAGGAATCGGAGTGGAAGCAACTTTTCCGATCCACCTTCCGTCAATTGAAAAGATCGATCTTCTCCGGCGCAGTAAAGTGCGCAGAGCAAAACTGTATTATATGAGAGACAGAACCGGTAAAGCCGCCAAGATGAAAGTGAGAGATCTTTCTGAAGACGAAAAGGCGCTTGCCAAAGAACTGCAAGAAGCAGAAAAAGAACAAGCTCCAAAGAAAAAGAATAAAGCAAAGAAAAAGGAGTCCGAGAAAAAAACACGGTAATATTGATAAAAATTTGGTATCTAAAGCATCGCCCCGATGGTGGAATCGGTATACACACATGGTTGAGGGCCATGGCGCTTTATGCGCATGAGAGTTCGAGTCTCTCTCGGGGCACGTATGGTTAGAGTCCCGAGAATTCGGGATCTTTAGATCCCGAGGACTCGGGATTTACACTCAGTAGATCATTTCATATTTTTCCTGTTACAAGGGCGCTTGGCTCAGTTGGTTAGAGCGACTGGTTTACACCCAGTAGGTCGGGAGTTCGAATCTCTCAGCGCCCACATTATGCAAAGTTTTTATGTGTGAATTCAACACTTAAGAGAAACAATTGTGGATATAAGCAGTTGACAGAGCCTAAGTTTTTACTATAATAGAAACATGCATAATTACTCAACAAACCTAATAAGCATCCTTAGCATAGTGGCTCTCATTATTGAGAAAGGCTTTTCGTTGGGTAAATTGCAAAAGAAGATATAGAAAGAAAAAAGTGTGCTAAGCAATTAACCCGACGAAAGTCGGTTTTTTAGTTCTTAAGATTACAAAAAGAAAGGAGGGAGAGTATGGAAATTGGCGTTTGTGGCAATCATGATCTTGTTGAGGAATTTAGGCAATTAGTGGAACAAAAAGCGAGTTTACGAGAAGAATTTAAAAAAACAATCCGTGACCTAAAGCAAATTAGAAAAGATATTCAACATTTGGCCCTGAAAATAGAGAAGCAAGGAGAGAGATCATGATCGAAAAAAAGGAAGATGAATTAAAGAGAACATTAGAAGAGAAAAAAAGGAAGATGAATACACTTTTAGACAGCGGAGACAGAACAGAGTATATTCCTGTAGAAAGTGAGATCTATGAGCTTAAAAAGCTGGTGGGTGAACCTCTAAGCAACTGGTAGTAATCAGTAAGAATAAAGCCGAACAAAAAACAGGCTAGAACAGGAATGGCAACGACTGTTCCTGTTTTCATTTTTAAAACGAAAACGCTATTTTGTTGTGATCTAGGAAAAGTTCTAAAAGATGGGGATTTAGTTGATGTTGATGCCACACATGGTA
>DAOUPS010000081.1 GCA_030626045.1 bacterium
ATTTCCTTCCCTTTTGAGATTTTTAGAGGCCAGACAGCCATATTGGACGCGTGTTTTGTGTATAAAAATCCTTGTTATGCCACAAAGCTTCATGTTCATAAGTTAACCCCCCGTAAAATTAAAAAGATCGTTGACGATTTACCCCTCACAGTTATTGAATCAAAAATGATGTTTATACCATCGCCGTCTTTTGTCATGGTTTTATTAAAAAATTAGTTTGATATAGTCTAGACTGAAAAATTTGCGTTATAACAAGTAAGTTTTGTATAATTACAGTATTTCCTATTCGATCTTTAATTCCATATCATGATTCTTAATAAATCACATATTACTAAAATGACAACTTTGGATGACTATCGAAAGATCGTCGGAAATGAGAAAATCGACGAAATTATCAAGGAGGCAAAACCGTTAAAGGGAAAACATGTTGTTCACGTAAATTCTACTTTTTACGGCGGCGGAGTGGCAGAGCTTTTAGACAGTCTGATTTATCTTATGAATCAAGTGGGCATTAACGCGGAATGGCGGCTATTAAAAGGAAACCTTTCCTTTTTTGAAATTACCAAGTCGTTTCACAACGGATCACAAGGAGCGGACATTGAACTGTCTCCCAAAATAAAAAGAATTTATGAAGAAGTAAATCGCCATAATTCAGTTTTCATGCGCCTTGAAAAAAGCGATGCTGTTATTATCCACGATCCGCAAGTACTGGCTTCAATTAAATTTCATAAAAAGCGGCAACCGTGGGTCTGGAGATGCCATATCGACATTTCTAGCCCAAATAAAAAACTGTGGAATTATTTGAAAGATTTCATCAACCTTTATGATGAAATGATCATTTCCGGTGATTGTTATCATAAAAAGGACGTTAAAATTCCACAAACGGTTATTATGCCGTCGATAGATCCCCTGAAAGATAAGAATAGGAAGCTTTCAAAGCAAAAAATAGAATCTACTCTCTCGGTATTGGGAATAAAATTCAACAAGCCGATCATCAGCCAAATTTCAAGATTCGATTATTGGAAGGATCCGTGCGGAGTAATAGAGGCTTTTAAAAAAGCTAAAAAGAAAACCGATTGCCAGCTGATACTGCTGGGTAATTCCGCTACTGACGACCCGGAAGGACTTAAAATTTATTATGAGGTGCTCGAGAAAACCAAGAAAATGAAAGATGTAACGGTACTGCTTAATGTGGATAATAATGATCTGGTAGTGAACGCTTTGCAGAGTATATCGGCAGTCGTACTGCAGAAATCCGTTCGGGAGGGTTTCGGGCTAACCGTTACAGAAGCACTTTGGAAAAGCACGCCTGTAATTGGCGGGAACACCGGAGGCATCCCATACCAAATAGTTGACGGAGAGAACGGATACTTAGTCAATAGTGTTAATGAATGTGCTGATAGAATGGTAACACTTTTAGAAGACGAAAAATTAAGAAGGGCGATGGGAAAATACGCTCATGAGTTTGTTAAAGAGAACTTCCTTGTTACCCGGCATCTGCTGGATTATATAAAATTACTGAAACGGATGATGAAGATCAAGTAATTTAAATGGATGTTCGCAAAAAACGAAAACTTGCAGCTTATTCCCGGCCCCACGGTGTTGGTTTAACAGCCCCCGCCTTGAACCTTGAACCCACAAAAAAGTAGTGGGATTTTAGAGATCTAAATTGAAAATTTTTTATGGCAAAAATTATAACTGTTGATGAAAATGATAGAATGATTGGATGGAAAGAGAGAAAATTGTTAAACACAAGCGATATTTACCGCGTAACGGCATTGTGGGCAACAAATCCTCAAGAAAAGATATTATTAGCTAAACGAGCACTTACAAAAAAACATGATCCGGGGAAATGGGGACCGGCAGTTTCGGGAACTGTTGAAAAAGGCGAGAAATACTCGGAAAATATTGCCAAAGAAACGGAAGAGGAAATTGGACTGGTAAATTGTAATTTCAAAAAAGCTGATAAAGTTAGAATTTTTGGAAAACATGCTTTTTTTCTTCAATTGTTCAAATGTACAATTGATAAAAATTTGAATAAGCTTATTATCCAAAAAGAAGAAGTTATGGAGATAAGATGGTTTACAAAAGATGAAATTAAAAAAATCTTTCAAAAGGATCCCGGTTCTTTTTTAACTTGTTTTGAAAAGATCCTTAAAGTTTTTGATCTATCATGAAAAATATGCCGGTTCAAGCTATTAAAAAAGAATTAAGAAAATATGCCAGCGCCAAGCGGAAAAAAACCAATGAGTGGTTTTTCAAGACCGGAAAAGGTGAATATGGAGAAGGTGATAAATTTATCGGGGTACGGGTACCGGACACTCGCAAAGTGGCGCAAAAGTTCACAAGCGCGGACGATAAAACCGTTGAAAAAATACTGCACTCAAATATCCACGAAGAACGTCTGCTGGCATTGCTTATCTTAGTTATTCAATTTAAAAATGCGGATAATACGCGAAAAGAAAAGATCTATAAATTCTATCTTAAAAATACAAAGTGGATAAATAATTGGGACTTGGTAGATCTTTCCGCGTACAGTATTGTCGGCAAATTTGCATTAAGCCATCCGAAAGAAAAAGCGGCCTTGAAAAAGTTGGCTGTCTCTAAAAATATGTGGGAGAGGAGAATCGCCATCATCGCCACATGGGCATTTATCAGGGAAAATGATTTTGGCGAAACATTAAAAATTTCTAAAATTCTTTTATCTGACAATGAGGATCTGACGCATAAAGCCATAGGCTGGATGCTTCGCGAAGTGTGGAAGCGCGACGCAAAAACAGGCGAGAAATTCTTAATGGAAAACTACAAAAAACTTCCCCGGACAACATTGCGCTACGCTATCGAATGGATGGAAGAGAGAAAGAGAAAAAAGTTTTTGAAAGGAGAGTTTTGATTATTGAAAAGACAAATCAAATCCCCGCGTTGGAACGGTCTTGACCCGTCTCGCTGTATTGGAGAGTAGACCGGTTCACTGGTTAGTGTCAGCTAAAAAAAGATGTTTCTATTTTTGCATATTAGCCTGAATACTAGCAAATAGAAATAGATCTTCTACAGCTAGAACGGTCTAGGTCCATTAATTAGGAAACGATTAACTATTGAACCGAGCTACAAGCTCGCTCCAGCGCAGAGTCCTTCAATGGAAAAATCAATGTAATCCATTTTTGCGTCGGGATATTCTTCCATAAATTTTTGAAAAAAACTGCCGTTATTAACCAGCCCGCATTTCAATCCGTATTTTTTGGCAGTTTTAATTACAGTATAAACTTTTCTTCTTGAATCCGCCGTCAATAGCGGTTCCCACCCAATAATAGCCACTGGCTCTCCTTTTTTCTGGGCAAACTTTTTTATAATTTCTTCCCATTCTCCAGCGCTTAACTCCGGATTATCCAGAGAATACCTTTCTCGCGGGCAGTCGCAATGCAGACATCTCAAATTGCAAGCCGAGTTTATGTAAATTGAAAAACAGCGCGGATAATAATCACGGATACTTTTTAGAAAGAACTGCTTATTCCCTTTTTTTAATTCCAATAAAGCGCTAACTAATTGGTCTAATTTGCTGTTTGCCATAAATTTGATTATTCTTGATTATTCTTTTAATTATCTCTCATCGCGAAACTTGTAAAAATTTCCATAACTTCGCGGTGTAAAATAATTAAGGTTGGAGGCAGTGAAAGCATTTTTTGCTCTCACTGCCTCCTAATCTAGTTGTCAATCGCCGTCATAACAACTATAACAGCCGTCGCAGACGCATCCAGGACCACCTCCCTCATAACAACTATAACAGCCGTCGCAGACGCACCCAACACATCCACTGGAATAGTCAGGGGTGGTTTCAGATTTAGATTCAAAAAGACTTTCAAATCCTTCTTGTTGTTCTTGCTTCTTAGACATTTTAATACCCCCTTTTTTTCATTTCTGTGTGCACAGAAGCACCTTTCTCTGAATCAAGCCAATAATAAAGTCCGTAGAGTCAAGACCTCCCCAGTCAATATTAATTGGAAGCTCATAGACAGTATTCGGTTTCAATTGACTCAATACATCAAAACCTTTAGGGTCTAAGAATACTCTTTTGCTTTGACTTTTGTCTAAAGCCATTATTCCACCAAATGCCTCCTTTCGTAACCTAAATTTTGTTATAGTGACACATTTCGGCAAGGACACTACAATTTGTTTGTTCAAGCTTCGAATTATTTTCGCCATTTCCTTGACATGATCCACTCTCATGTAAGGATCCTCTGAATTAAGATTCCCTACCCTTGTTTTCGCCTCCATTCTACAACCGGAGCCACAGGATGGAAATATTGGACATTTCTTACACTCATTTGGA
>DAOUPS010000049.1 GCA_030626045.1 bacterium
GAAAATCTTTCGCGTTAATTCCTTTTATTTTTATCTTATGACTCTTTGAGTTTATCCTTAATTCATCTTCCAATAAATTTCCCGTTATTGTTTCATCGGTAATGGTATTTAAAAAGCCACCAAGAACACGTGGTGGAATTGTAATATTTCCCTCTTTTTCAATTTTGGCGCCTATATATACTTTAATTGCAATCTCAAGATTTGTGGCTGAAATAACAATCTGCCCTTTATCCGTACTTAAAAGAATATTACTCAAAATTGGAAGTGTTGTTTGTTTAGAAACAATTCTTTCAACTTTTGATACAGCGCTTCTTAAGTTAATTGTTTTACAAGTAAATTTCATTGTAAGAGTAAAAAAGATTATATATAAATTATTATTATATTTTATTACAGATATAAAACTGTGGATAAATTTTAAATATACTTTAATAAAAAGGAAAAAGTACTATAAAATATGTGAATAATAGTAGGAATAACTTTTGGCGAACATGTAAACTTGTGGGGATAAAATAGTCCAAAAGAGAATATTTGCAATTTATGCACAAGTATTTAAGTGTATTATATTAATGCGGTAACAATATAATAACAATATATTCACAACTTATCTACAAATTTTTCAACATTTATTAAGAATAACCTACTAGTAGTCAATGAATTTTTCCCTAATAAACTTTAATTGGTCTTGAAGAAGGTCGTTTTTATCTAATTCTTTTTTGATCTTCTCAAAGGCATAAATTGCCGTTGAATGGTCGCGTCCGCCTACAGCATTTCCAATTTCAGGAAAAGAAAGGCTGGTTTCATTTCTTAAGAGATAAATAGCGATTTGCCGCGGCTTAACAACATTCTTTTTTCTGCAGCGGCCCGATAGTTCTTCTTTTTTCACTTCATAAAAATCAGCTACAGAACAAAGAATCTTTTCGGGTGTCAAGGTTTTCATCCTATTCACAGAAATAACATCTTTGGTCAAGTCTTTTATATCGGAAAGTCGAGGTTTGTTTTTATTGAGTTGAAAAGTAACAATTATTTTATTAAGTGCTCCCTCAAGTTCGCGGACATTGTGATAGATGTGTTCGGCAAGATAATTTATGATCTCATTAGGAAGAGAAAACTGCTTCTCATCGAGCTTTGCTTGAATAATAGCAGTTCTTGTTTCCAGGTCAGGCTTGCTTACGTCAGCCATCATTCCTCCTTCAAATCGGGAACGAAGCCGATCTTCGAGCGTGGGAATGGATTTTGGTGCACGGTCAGAACTTAAAATGATCTGTTTCCCGTGCTGATAAAGAGATTCGAAAACATGAAAGAATTCTTCTTGTGTTTTTTCCTTGCCGGAAAGAAATTGGACATCATCAAGGATAAGGACATCAAGACCAATATAATTATTTTTAAATTCTTTCGCTTTTGATCTTTGAATTGCGTCAACAAGCTCGTTGGTAAAACGTTCCATACTCAGATAGCGCACTTTCAAATGAGGATTAACCTGAAGCGCGTAGTTCCCTGTTGACTGTAATAAATGCGTTTTGCCTAATCCGACTCCGCCGTAGATGAATAAGGGATTATAGTTTTGACCCGGATTTTCAGCGATTGAGCGGCACGCGGCATAAGCCAGTTCATTATTTGTGCCTACAACAAAAACATCAAAAGTATATCTTTTATTTAAATTTGTTGAAAAATGAAAATGAGAAGATGTTGAATTTGAAAAAGAAGCGGTTGGAGAAAAAGACGATTGTTTTGGGTGAACAACGGCCTGAGCGGCCTGAGGCGGATTGGTAACTATCGAATCAATACTTCTTGATTGTTGGGGTGCCATATCGGATTTATTGCCAATATGACAGGAAAGATGATTGATCTTAGGATAATGCTTGTGAATTGAATCTAAGATATTTCTTTTATATTTCTTTTCCAGCCATTCTTTTGCGAAGATATTAGGAACAAGTATGACAATTCCGTCGTTGTTCATATCGTATACGGCGGTGTTTTTAAACCATGTAGTAAAGCTGGCTTTCGATATCGAAAGCTCCAGTTCCCCCAGCACTGCCTGCCAAAGTTCATCTTTTGTCATTGTTGTTCTTGTGAAGATTGGAAATCACTTTTGTGTTTTAAAGTCTAACCGACTTTCAACAAGAAATCAACAATATTTGTGTGTAGAAATTGTTGAAAAGCTGTGGAATGTATAAAAAGTGAATGAAAAAGAAAAAAGGAGAAATGTCTTTTTAAAACACTTCCCCTTTATCTGTTAAGAAAGAACTCGGAAGGTATGACAAGACTAGTTAATATGCCCCAATATGCCATCCATCATCTTTTTTTACCATAGTACACATCCCTATCCCTTCCGACAATACTTTAGCTCCTCTCTTTTTGAGGAACTTTCCGAACTCGTTGAGCTCTCCTTTGAACTCAAACTCGACGGTAGTGCTCTCATAGAAAGCGATTTTTCCCGGCGATGGGTTATTGGTGATCCTGAAATCCACCTTTTTTACTATCATAGGATAGATCTTGAACTTCTTCACGATTGCCGGGACGGATCCCTCATTAAGGAGATACTTTTCTCCCCTGTAACCCTTAATTTCTGGTCCTTTAGAAACGTATCCTTTTTTGATTGCTTCAATGACGATAGAGGCACTCCATGTCTTAGAATTCTTCGTTATAACCCGATGCATTTCTATCCTTCCCGCATCAGATTCCCTTTCTAATACGGAAATAACTATGGAGTGAAATTCTCTTTCAGCCTGTTGTTCCTTAGTTAATGGCGCGCAGCCAAAAAGAAAAAAAGTTGTTACGAAAACAATACTCACAAGAGCCACAAAATTTCGCATACGCATAATAGCCTCCCTCTGCGTGTCTGTTGTTGTCTATGGAAAGCAAAGATTTATACGTTACCTCCTTTTCAATATGTTTATGTTGTTAAGTTACTAATTTTGTTTTTGAGGTATTTATAATAATCTAAAAAAGGTTTTTTGTCAAGGCTAAAAATGTTGTTTTTTGTTAACTTCTCTTGACACGTAAAACACAAAAAACATTGATTTTAAAAGCTGTTTTACGAGTAAAAATAAAAAACAGCAAAAAGTGCCAGTATCTATTGACAAAGCACTAATAATTCAGTGTAACTTACATACTTGATGTAAGTTACAAGTGTTATTCACTGACTATTACTACACTTCAGAAGATCAAGTAGTTTCAATAGTTTGTTTTTATATGGTCTCAATCCGATACCATTCAAAGCACAATTAATATTACAATGTTCCACGTGGAACATTACTACTACCCAGAATGTTTCACGTGAAACATTGATCAAATAACAGACATCGAAGAACAACAGCTATCCTTTACCGCTCCATACTGCCAAACCCTTTATCAGAACCTATCCACCAGAAGGAATCTAGAATGTTTCACGTGGAACATTAACAAAAAACCGTATTCCGGGCCAATAATATTTTTCTCGAGAAAAGTCAAAGCCAAAAGAAGGCCGCAGGTATGGTTTTAAATAGTAGTTATTAGAAAGCGATCAATATCATCAATGTTCCACGTGAAACATTACTACTACCCAGAATGTTCCACGTGAAACATTGATATTTACACAAAGATATTATGGGCACTGTCAAGACAAGAAACAGTTACACATTTGACAGATAACAATTTACGTGTTCTAAATGGATTGACTCTTTCGAGTTTATTTTATAGTATATATAAGTAATTGTGGGCCATTAGCTCCCCAGTCATTCGACGGAGTAGGTATCTTCCGCCGAAAACAGCGGACAGCCTGCTTACCGGTAAGCAGGGGTCCGAGCACAACATACTCCCCCTGTTTTCACAAGCAGTATAAGATTTGATAATATTCCGGGCCATTAGCTCATCTGGTAGAGCGCATCCATGGCATGGATGAGGTGATCGGTTCGAGTCCGATATGGTCCACTGTATATGCCTCTATAGCTCAATGGATAGAGCAAGGGACTCCTAAGCCCGAGATCTAGGTTCGATTCCTAGTAGGGGTACAGTGATAATAACTGTTGCTTAAGGCGAAAATGCAACAAAAAAGGGAATTAGCTGTAAAAGATAATTCCCCAAGTTCGTATACTGTATCGGAACGGAACAAAAATGTGCGGTTCCATCCAAAGAATGTTTGAGTGCTGATTGCATAAATACTCCGGAAACAAAACAAATAAAGTCTTTTCAAAAGAATAGAGATCTTTCAACCAATCTCTAGGCGAAATAAGATCTTATCTTTTCAACGGATTTAGCGTAGGAAGCTTGATCAACTTGGTTGATTTCATCCAAAACTTGAAAATAATCCGATAAAATGGGTCTGATCTTTTCATGAATTGAACCGATTAGCTTTTTTGCTTCATCACTTTGGTAATCTGCATTATCGAGTAGAGCCAGTATGTCTTCCTTGTACTGATTAATATTTTTCTTGAGTTTAAGTTTGGCGAATATACTCATTTCATCAATCTGGCTTTCTAAGGCTGTTTCGATCTTTTCCAAATTACCTTCAAGTTCTTTTACGTTTGGCGCATTTTCTATTTCTTCCGCTTTTTCATCTTCTCCTGCCTGATCTTCATCATAGCGGTTGTCTCCTTCAATATCTGCCAATGCGATTGATCTTTCAAAATCGTTTTGCAGATCAGCGCTCTTTTCAAATTCACCTGCCTCGCTTTCACTCGGTTTGAATGCAAGCAGTAGCGAGGCCATTACGACTCCGCCTGTTGCGAAGGCACGGCAGGCTTTACTCGAAAAGTTATGATCGCCAAGATATCTAAGTATGCCAAACTGCTTACTTGAAAGGGAATCATCAAGTTTCTCCCCTTTGCCTTGAAAAAAAGAAATAAATTTGTCGAAGTATTTTTCTGATAAATTTTTGTAAAAACCTTCACCTTGTTTGAATATTTCTTTTCTTTGCTTGTCAATTTGAGATTTTAATCGGGTATACTCCTCAAATTGCCTGCAATATTCATTTACTTTTTCTTCCGGCAAGACTTCTACTTTTTGAATATCACTTAACAACTCATAAACCCCGGCCTTTTTTTCGGTGAGCAGTTCATCAATGTCTTCCATCTCCTCAATTTCAAAACCCTCTTCCGCTCGAATTTTTTCAGCCAGCTGATCCATTAATCGGTCAATTCCAAAATCTGATCCCTGGCTTAAAGGAATTTTTTGGATCTCTTCCAGTCCGTGATAAGCGATCAAGGTATGAAACGTGTCGCGATCTCCTTCAGACAAAGTATCTTTAATATCATCCATACTTTCCAGTAGCATACTTTTTTCTATTCTCTCCCTCTCATTTAAAGGTTCATAAGCATCTATTTTCTCTTCAGTTTCGATTACGGAAAAAGCTTCTTCTTCTCCGGTTTCTTCTTCATTTTCTTGTTCAATATCACTATCCTGTTGTTCGCTGGCTTCAACCGATGCAGTCTGAAATTTTTTTTCGATATTCTCGATCATAAAATTAGTTTACAAAACATCTTTAATTTTGCGTTCTTGCAACTCGACAACAAAAGACTCAAAATCTTCTCTTTCTTCCCGCATGATCTTTTGCCAAACAACTAAGTTTCCTGTTTTGAGCGCTGTTTCCAATCTAAAAAGCTTTTTGGATATTTTGGCGGCAGAAGTGTCATCTTGCCGGCCAAGCTCTCGCAGTACATCTATTTGAGACGATGGCAAAAACTTACCGAGTTTTGAAAAAGTCATTTTTTTATTTTTCATACTGTTAGTTTACTATTTGCAGTTAATAACGTCAAAAAATATTTCATGTTGAAAAAGGGAAGCTCGTGTCATTGAAAAAATGACATAAGAATGATAAAATTAAGTTTAGATCACAGTGGAACCGTTCCCAACGCTCTTTCTGCTGAAATTCTGAATTTTCGCTGTGAAATGGTGTTCAGAACAGTCCCATAACAGAATGTATTCCAACAATGTTTAATTTTATCGATTGAATGAGAAAATATGATGTGATTATTATCGGTGCGGGTCCGGGAGGATTGAAATGTGCTGAAGTATTGGGCAAGAACAATAAAAAAGTTTTGTTGCTTGAGAAAAATTTCGCAATTGGTCCGAAAATTTGCGCAGGAGGACTCACAAGAAAAGCGTTCAAGTATTTGCGTGTTCCGGATCAACTAATCGAAAAGCGATTTCAAGGCATTATATTTCAGTCTCTAAAACAGAGGACAAGGCTGGAGTTTGGGGAGGACTTTGCGTACACGATCGAAAGAGAAAAACTTGGACAATGGCAGTTTAATAAACTTAAATCACTTAAAAGCGTTGATATTGAAACAGGCACTGAGGTCGTAAAGATCAGCGACGAACATATTGTTACCGGCAGTAATGAAAAAATATATTTTGAAAAACTGGTTGGTGCGGATGGATCGAATTCGATTCTCAGAAAACATTTAAAGATCAGCAGTAAACTTGTCGGTATAGCCTTTCATTATCTTGTACCGATCGAACAATGCAAAGATCTGTCAGAAATTGAAGTACATTTTGACTCAAAGCTATTTTCAGCCTGGTATTCATGGATATTTCCTCATCGGGACTATGTGTCGATAGGATAC
>DAOUPS010000120.1 GCA_030626045.1 bacterium
ATCCTCTCTCGCCTTGACCTCTATTTCGCTTTCACTTTTTCTATCTCCGATCATCCTGCCTATCTCGTCTGTGATTTCAATAGTTTCATAAATTCCGACTCTTCCTTTCATTCCTTTATTTTGGCACCTGGTACATCCTTTACCATGATACGCGCGTATCTGATTTGGATCATTCATATCCGTGATACCTAATTCTTTTAAAGAATCTTGCGGCATTTTTTTGATCTCGGATATTATCGTCCTTTTCGCGTCTTTATTCAGATCTTTGATTTCTTCTTTGCACTCAGGGCAAATTCTCCTTACAAGCCGCTGCGCCATTAATAATTTCAATGAAGATGAAAGTAAAAATGGCTGAATTCCCATATCTACAAGGCGTGATATTGACCCAATAGCGGAATTTGTATGCAGAGTAGTGAGTACGAGATGCCCGGTGAGTGCTGCGTGAATAGCCAATTCTGCCGTTACCTCATCTCGAATCTCACCGACCATAATAATATCCGGATCCTGGCGCAAGATGCTTCGAAGACCGGTAGCAAACGTGTAATCAATGTCCGGACGAACTTGGCTTTGGTTAACGCCATCCAGAACATATTCAACGGGATCCTCCAGAGTAACAATATTGACTCCTTCGCGATTGAGAATTCTTAAAACGGAGTATAACGTGGTTGATTTGCCGGAACCTGTCGGACCGGTAACTAAAATGATCCCGTGCGGTTCTTCAATGACTCGCTCAAGTATTTCTTTATCGCGGCCTTCGATCCCAAGCTGATCAAGGTTAACCAATCCGGCATTCGTGTCAAGAATGCGCATTACGATCTTTTCTCCATAAGATGTCGGAAAAGAAGAAACGCGAAAATCAATGCTATGTCCCAAGTCTTTGATCCTGAAACGGCCGTCTTGCGGTTTTCGTTTTTCATCAATTTTAAGATTTGACAGTATTTTAATTCTTGAAACAATAGCCGGACCAATTTTTTGGGGTAATGTTATGCTGTTGTATAAAACTCCGTCAACCCGATAACGCACCCTGACATGTTCATCCATGGGTTCAATGTGTATGTCGCTAGCTCTTCCGTCAATTGCATTCTTGATTATCACTTCAACCATTTTCGCGACAGGAGCATCTTTTAGAACATTGATCCGTTCCTTGCTCTTTCTATAACCACTTTTCGGTTTATTATTATCTTCATCATCCAAACTGCTCTCAAACGCATCGATCATTTTCCCGATCTCGGCATTTTGATTTCTTATTTTGCTAATAAGTAATCTGAAGTCATCTTCCTTGATCGGATAAATTAAGGCTTTTTTCTTATTTTTATGAGTAAAAAAACGGATGGCATTTTGAGTATTTACATCGGTATCATCAACAACGGCCACCTTTATATGGTCGTCTGCCATACTGAACGGCACAAATCTATATTTTTTAAGCGAATCAAGAGGAAGGATCGATATTAAGGCGTCATCTATTTCTACGCTCTGCCAATCAATTTCCTCTATTGCTGCGTCTGGCGCATCATTTTCCATATCTATTATTTAGCTAGGTTATGGGATTGTTTCCAAACTAACCATGTCGCTTGCGAGCGACGCGGCTAGCTTCCTGCTCTATCGGCCTCGCCCCGCCTTTCACGAAAGACAGGACGAGCAGATGTTGGCCTTTGGCAGAAGTTGGTTTGGAAGCAAGCAGCCCCCTTATAACAATAGTAATTTAATTACTCGGCAAATAGATCCTGTTTGCCGGATCCGCTGGCAACCACAGGTTTAAATAGCGTCGGCGTGATAATACTTCGATAATCATCAACTACTTGTGTTTTAAGGCCTGTTGAAAGAAGGCTCTTGACGACTTGGTCATTTATATTATTTAACTTTGATAATCGCGCTGCGGCATCTTTTTCCTTATTATAAATCGAAAAAATAATCCGTGCTTTGACTAAATTGATTACAGCCGAGTCGTCCTCTTCTTCTTCACTTTTATTTTCATTTACTTTGGAGATCAATACTTCTTTTGGCATTGAAAATCGATTTTCCATATCGATTTTTTCAATAAAGGACTTGACATTAAGATATTCTCCGACTACCTCAGCTTCAACAACCGTTTCTTTCAGTTCCGGAGAAACATAATCGCCTTCTTCAATTTTTTTTGCCTTACTGCCACTAGTTCCGGTCCGTGCTTCCTTAAGCTTTGTACCCACCAAAAAAACACTGCTACTCATAACATTTTTGTGGATCTCCGCAATCAGATCATCATTATTCTTGTTCTTTGGAAGTGCATTCATGATAAACGATTTTGAGTCTTCATCCATAAGCTCGTAATCGCTGAGAGCCATGCTTAACGATCTCATTCCTTCTTCAAGCTGCTGTTTTTCTTCCATCGTTTTGCTCAATTCTCCCTTTTTTATCTCATATTCTCCCCATTGCGGCTTAATGAACCATATTATGATCGTAAGCGACAAAATAAGCGTAATCGGAAAAAACAGGATCTTTAGTTTCATATTTTTTGTTTTACGGGATTGTTTCCAAGCTAGCTTCGTTGGTCCCGCCTAGGCGGGATTAGGAAATTTTATTCACAGCGAAGAAATA
>DAOUPS010000097.1 GCA_030626045.1 bacterium
GCTGATAAGGATTTGCCATTTCTGCTATTACAAACAACGTGCTCATTTTAGCGAAATATAAACCCTGTTCCATATCGCCGGCACAGAAGCCTTGATGATAGGCAAATTTTCCCAGTTCTTTGGTGTGTATCAAGGCGTAAAGAAAAGCTTGCTTATTAGTCAGTCCCAGTATCACAGGTGAAATTCCCTCGGGATACGCTATGGCAAGCCGAGCCATCTTTTTGAAACCTACCATATCTGCGTCATGGTAAATTCCGCTCTTTCTTTCCTCTTCTACGGTATTGAAAGCGGTATTCGCTACCGCGATAATATCTGCATCTCTCTCTGGATCAAGGGGACCTGGCATATCTATTAGGATAAGACCGTCCATTTGATGCTGGGTAGCATTGAGAGCGGCGCGACGAGTCCCCTGGCTATACCCTCCCAAAATCAGCGGAATAGGATTGTCTTCTCCACGCTTGAACGCCGCAATCTCGTTATAGTATCTCACTACGGCGAATAGAAAGTTCTCGTCTTCTAAATAGATATCTTCGCTCCAACCTTTCATGAAGGCAAGGTTTTCCTCGCTTTCTGGAACGAATGAATGTCTAGGGCTCATCCCCCAGACATCAATGCCCTTTTTCGCCATAAGAATTGCTGGCGCAGTATAGTCGGAGTCAGGAACAACCGCCAAAAAGTTGCCCCTGAAATCCATAGACCTGCCGGCTATCCAAAAAGAAGAAACTTTCGCTCTTACCGGAACCCCATTCCTCTTTGTTTTCACTACTCTATGGAGGGCAATTTTATCATACTCTCCAGCGCCTATTTTGAGCGTGAACTCATAATGGACAATTCCGGAAGCGACTTTTTCACGATCAAATCCTATGATAATAGGATATCTCAAAGATGACTGTCTGAAATTATTAGGCATCCTCCATTGAACAGGATCTTTCTTCTGTTCCAGTGCCATGATCATCATGGCACTATTTTCGATGCAGTTCGCCGATACCGTTGTCGCTGTCGCTGCGCTACCCATTATCGCTGCTATTGCAATAGCAGCGATAATTTTACTAACTACATTCATGATCTGACTCCTTTTCTGATTTTCTTTTAATGAATAGCCAATTTCCCAACTCTATAGAGTTGGGGTTCCTTTTGTCATTCTGCTTATCTTGTCTGTTTTTAATGCATTTTAATGTACACACCTCCTTTTTTTATTTCCCAGGCAGTTTACTGTATGCATAAATTCGTGTCAAGGCTAACTGAGTGAATGTCAATTACAGCATGGCGAGCAAGATACTCAAACATTAATTCTTCAAAATAATACCCACCATCTCAATTTGATCTGAAATGGTGGGTTTTTTAGTGTGTGGCTAGGTCGCTTTATGTTACGTAGCCTTCTTGTCTAAGTACTGAGCGCGGCAATCCTTTAGGAAGTTCAACCTTGTGGCGAGTGGAAGACTCGATCTTTCGTATAAAAAGAATTGTCTGGCATTGAGTTTCGTCGTAGCCACGATGTCGAAGTCCTTCGGCGGTCAAGGTTTTTCGCTGCCCCGTAATAACTCCGTATCGGCAATCCTCTTTCATTGCCCAGGCAATAGTTCCTTCTTTTTCCAAATTGCCATAACTGAGTTCGGCTTTGTCAAATCCCATTTTTCGTGCCCAGACTGTAAGTTCGTATTCATCATTATGCTCGTCGCCTTTTCCCCAAAGATCCGCCGAAGGCGTCTTCAAGGCGATTTTTTCGAATATTTCACCGTTTTCATGGATCTCGGAGAAATAAAGAGCAATTTGCCGAACCTCCATTTTGGTCAGACCGTCTAGGATGTTATTATCCACTGCTCCATCTCCGAATTTATCGAAATATCGAAGCAATCCATCTTCTTCGGCATTACCAGTGCCAAAAACTCTTCCTGCACCTTTGTCAATTGCTTTGGAAATAAATCCGGCCAATGGCGTAGTAAAGCGGGACTTAAGGGACGCGTAAGCATTTATCCAACCGTTTTGTTCCGCGCTTGAAGTATTTTCATCATGCCATTCAAGTCCGGCGTTCAAAAATTGAGTTTTCAGCTGTGCCACAATGCTTTCATACTCATTGTCCAGATGCAGATGGATAAGCCCAAACCCCAAAGTTTTTTGAAGGATCTCCACATCTTTGGCATGCTTCGGACTGCTTTTGATGTTGCGAAAAAGCGCTACCACATTTTCCGGATCGTAGGCTTGGCAAAGCACGGCAACCACAACAGTGGAGTCCACGCCGCCGGAAGTGGCTGTAAACACTTTATTACAGCCATTACCCAGTTCTTGCGCGCGCTTTATCAGGCGATCCACAATTTCATTTACTGGTCTTAAGAACATGTCATCCTCCTTTTCTACTTTCCCCTTTCCTGTTTTTGCGCCAATTCGGTTCGTCTGCTCACAAAATCAATGTCGGGAAAAAATCCCAAAGTCACCGTGTGTTCCGTAGGGGCAACAATGACCTTTTTTATATCTTTAACTTCTTGGCTATAGCCATCGGCATAGCCGTGAACAGGATTTCTGGATCTAACTTCAATTATGATCCTCTGCGGGCTAACTTGGTCGCAAGGGTAGGGACCGGTAGCTATTCCGCCAATGAACCAATTTTTACTGTCTAACGGCAAGAGAGCCGCTGTTCCTCTGGCGTTTAAAACAAAACCGGTTGATCCTTGCGCAGTGGAAACTACTATGCCATTGCCTCTTACTTCTCTTTGCGGAAAATAATTCAGCTCCCCGTTAATATAGAAAGTGATGAAATCGGCAATACTTCCGCCGCAAAAGATGTCGTTAAAAGCCAGAAAGACCTTACTTTCTTCTTCTTGCGTAATGAATTCTCCCCGAATTAGCTTAAGAGATGTCCAGCTTAACTCTTCAAAGGAAGTTGGAAATTCTTCAGGTTTGTCCATTGGGTTGAGCAGAAAACCGGCAGTGCCTCTGTTAATGCCGATAAAAGGCAGTTTATATTTCCAATACTTATGAATACTGTGAAGTAATCTGCCATCTCCGCCGGCCACGCAAATTGCGTCTGCCGATTCCAAGTTTTCAACAGCGTTTAGCTTTTTCTTCTCGATCCATTCTTTAACATCAAAAGCTTTCTTTTCGTCTGTCTCAAAAAATATTCTCATGATCATATCCTCCAATCTATCTGGTTTTCAGGACTGTTATTCGGTTATTAAAGAAACATTTTTACTCGCCGCAATTACCTAGTTCGGGACAGAAATTTTTTCAAACAGGTCCTTAAAAATAAGTAATTCCGGTAAGAGGCAAAAGGAGATCATTTTGATTTCCCCCTTTGCCCACACAAGAGCTTATCATACAAAACTTCTGTTTTTAGGACAAGCTCGGTTAGTGTTACTTTTCTGATTCGATCTCAGACCATGCGAATGGCCTTAGGTTTGGTCCGGGATCATAACTGCGGCC
>DAOUPS010000007.1 GCA_030626045.1 bacterium
AAACGGAGTGATTAACATCCAAAGCCTGCATACCACTATGGAAATTATTGTTAATGAGGCCGAGCCGATTTTAATCGGAGATATAAAGAAGATGCTGGAACGCATCGCTCCCAGAACAGCGGAATATATGCATGATAATTTTGAAATAAGGACGGTGAATATGCACAAAAATGAGCCAATAAACGGACACAGCCACTGCAAGGCGGTTTTCTTGACACCCAGCGTATTTGTGAATATTGTCAGTTCTTCTTTGCAATTGGGAGAATGGCAGAGAGTGTTCGTTATCGAGCTTGACAATGCGCGTCCGCGGCAAATTGCGGTGCAGGTTATCGGACAGTAAAAAATCGAGTAAGGGAATTGTTTCCAAACTAATTCCCAGTAAGGATTATTAACTCTTGTCAACAAAGGCGATTGGCGAACAACCCCAATATAACTTTTGCTCTTTCAGCCATGAAACAAAAACAAACAATAAACAATAAGTTAAACGGAAGGTGGAAAATGACCAGAAGCCAAAAAATGGCTGACTATGCTTCAAAGGTAATCGGAAGCTGGGCTTTCATCAGTTTTCAGACGGCATTCATAGTAATTTGGCTTTGTTTTAATATATATGGATTTATAAAAGGGTGGGATCCATATCCATTTATTTTATTAAATCTTTCATTGAGTATTTTATCAGCTTATGCTGCGCCAATCATTCTTATGAGCCAAAACAGGGATGCGGAACATGATCGAGTAAGAACAATTAACGATCTGGCAACTGACCGTAAAGCATTGCGAGAAATACAAGAGATACAAAAAACGCTTAATCGCCTTGAGCGTAAGTTTGATAAAATAAACAGTAATACTGCTACGCATTGACACAGAAAAAAATAGTGCTACAATTTTTAGCAGTCGGGTATGCCGTTTGCTAATCAAAAGTAATTATTAAAAATATACAAATCATATGAAGAATATCCAACCGATTGGAAGAAATGTCTTAGTGAAAGTGGCTAAAAATGAAAAAACCACTGAAAGCGGAATTGTAATTCCAGATACCGCATCCGAAGAAAAATCACAAGAAGGGCTGATTGTTGCAGTCGGAGACAGCGGCAAAATTAATGAAAAGATAAAAAAGGGCGTTTCCATCATCTATAAAAAGTATTCCGGCAGTGAGATCGAAATTGGCGGCGAAGAGCACGTAATTCTTGACGCAAAAGAAGATATTTTGGCGATCATCGAATAAACTTTACATTACTTTGGTTTTAAAACGGAATTTCAGAATAAATAAATGGCCACCGGATAAAATTGGTGGTCTTTATTTGCTTGTGATTTTTTAAAAATTAATGTAGGATGAAAAAGTATTTTCAATAAATTCCAATGAATAAGATCAATGAATAAAGAAAAAAAGGAGACATCTACAGACTCACAAAAAGAGGTTGCGCAAAATACGCAAAAGAAGACAACACAAGAGAAGATAGTTAAGCTAATCCAAGAAAAGTCCCTGATCATAAATGCTGTCTTGCTTGTTCTGGCTATGGCTCTTAGCTATGGCTGGTACTCGACAACAAATAAAACCGAAACTTTCGCCAGAATTAGCGAAAAGAAAGCCGAAAAAAAGGTGATGGAACTCGTTAAGGATAATATGGTACAACCGGGAACTGAAGTAAGCATAAAGGGAGTAACTATCGAAAAAGGGATGTACAAGGCAGTTCTTGATGTTGGAGGCAATGAAGCTGTAACATATCTCTCAATGGACGGCGAAATATTCTTTCCAAATGCTGTTGTTATCGCCGATATTGAACAAAAAAAGGCGGAAGCTCAGCAAGCCGCGGATCAAGCCGCAAACATTGAACCGCCAAAAACTGAAAAACCGAAAGTCGAAGCGTTCATAATGAGCTACTGCCCGTTTGGTACTCAAATGCAAAAAGGATTGCTACCGGTGACTGAAGCGCTTGGACCGGCAATTGATTTTGAGTTCAAGTTTGTTGATTACGCGATGCACGGTGAGAAAGAAATTGAGGAAAATGTAAGGCAGTATTGTATTGACAAGAAAGAGCCCGAAAAGTTCTTAAAATACCTATCATGTTTTTTGAAATCAAAATCAATGGATTCCGCATCTTGTCTTAAATCTGCCAATATCAACTCTTTAATTCTGGCGAAGTGCGCCAACACAGTCAGCGAAAAATTCAAAATAGAAGAAAAATTAAAAGATAAAAGTACTTGGCAAGGAAATTATCCTCCTTTTGATGTCTATAAAGAAGAAAACGAGGCGTACAGCGTGCAAGGATCTCCCACATTGATTATAAATGGAGAAACGATCCAATCGAAACGAGATCCAGCCAGTCTTTTAACGGCAATATGTAAAGGTTTTAAAGAAAAACCCGCAGCCTGCGATAAAAAGTTGTCTGAAGTCGTTCCGTCACCCGGATTTGGAGAGGGGGAAGGCGCCGATTCAAGCGGCAGCTGTAATTAGAGTAAGGAAAGAATATCTAAAAACGAACGTATTAACAAATAGCGGAGAGTTTTACTTGCGTATGTTTTGCTTGTGTGGTACAATGCAAGTGGTAGTTGCGTACTTTTCATATCTGTCCGTTGCCCAAAGGTGGTAAGAATTATCTTTTTTGGGCAACGGACAACAAATTAAACAATACCCGAAAAGGAGGTGTGCTATGTTCCAAGAAGCGGTAAATTCGTATCCGATCGCTCCGACAGAAATTTCTGTTCAAACAGAATTTGTAATCCCAAAATTTCTAAGGACGCTGTTGCTTGCAATTGCTGTCCTTGTTATCAGCATTGTAGTTGTTGGATTGCTCCTGTACGGGGTATTGGGATTTTTTTCCATGATGCATGGCGCTAGCCATTATGCCCCGATGACCCCGATGATAACGGGGGTAGGGATGCCATGAAAAACGTCATTGCACAAACAAAACGAGGCGGTTATATATTCATAAAATCGCCTCGAAGTCTTTTTACGGGAACAGCCCATTTATGCCTAACAAGGCATTTTTTATTGAACCGATCTTTTTAACATACAGCAGACAGAAATCTATCACCCATTACCTTTCTTACTTTACAGTCATATAAATATAGAATACAATAGAGCAAGAAACCAACTAATTTTTCAAAAACAAAAAATGGTAAAAATAAAGATTGGAGCGTTATCAGGTACCTTTCTTTTGTTTTTTGTTTTTTCCGGATGCAGCATTCAGACCAGCAAACCTGACAATAAAGGCGGGGTTTATAAATCACAAGATGGAGGAATGACCTTTGAGCAAAAAGTGAAAATTGACGAGAATTCTTCATTGGCGAATTCAACAATTCTCGCAATGGCGTTTGATCCAGATGACTCAAATACAATTTACGCCGGAGCACCGACCGGGTTATATCGAACAACAAATGGAGGTGATGACTGGCAAAAATTACAAAATGATTTTAAAAAAGTCCGTGACATTGTGATTGATCCAAGTAATCCCGATGTAATATATGTCCCAACGATAGTAAAAGGAACGGGAAAGATCATGAGAACGACAAATAAAGGAGAGGAATGGGAAGAAATGTTTACACAAAGAACGCCTGAAGGATCGGTATTTAGCGTGGTTGTTGATTATGAAGATCCAAACATTATTTATGCAGGAGACTCCAGCGGTGCTATTTATAAAACCAATGATGGTGGAGATACATGGAAAACACTGCTCTGGAACAAGGGCGGGATAAAAAAGATCGAAATTGATAACGTGAACCATGAAAAGATATACTTTGTTTCCACGAAGTCAAAGTCTCAAAGGACTGATTACGGCGGCGAAAATTTCATTGAACTTTCATCAGACGGTTTTATATACAATTTATTGGCGCATCCATATCAGGAAAACGTAGTATATATCAGTGACAAGCAAGGACTGCATCGCAGTGATGATGGCGGAATAACATTAACCCAGTTTAATACACTTGTACGGCCGGAACAGATGGGCTCCCGAGCCATAGCCATAGATCCGAAAAATGATAAAATAGTTTACTTTGCTTCCGGAAAAGCAGTCTATAAGACAGTTAATGGAGGAGAAACATGGAAACCGGTTCAGTTCAATATTCCCAGAAGGGTTCAGATGATGTTGATCGATCCGAAGAATACCGATATTCTGTATCTTGGAACGCAAAAGGCGCAATCTAAAAAGGGAATGAAATTCTTTCCGTTCTAATTAAGAAAGGCGCTCCTAAAAAGTAATGATACAATTATGGATATTGAGGATCCGCGCGACTCTAGGTTGCTTCTTGAAAAAGAGATAGAAGCGTTTCGGCAAGAGTTAAAAAATATCAATACCGGGCGTGCCAGTCCCAGTTTAGTTGAGGATTTGAGCGTAGATTATTTTGGAACAAAAACTCCCTTGAAACAGGTGGCATCAGTTTCGGTATCCGATGCACAGTGTTTAGTGATAACACCGTGGAATAAGGACAATTTAATCGATATCGAAAATGCCATCAAAGAGTCAGATCTAAATGTTAATCCAACAAGCGACAGCGATGCTGTTCGCTTGGTCTTTTCTCCGCTTACCGAAGAACGCAGAAAAGAATTTGTTAAATTGATGAAAAAAAAGACTGAAGCAGTGCGTGTAAAAGTGAGAAGGGTCAGAGAAAACGCTTGGGATAACATACAATTGGGCGAAAAAGAAGGAAATATCTCTGAAGATGAAAAATTTAGAAAAAAAGATGAGTTACAAGGGATAATTGATGAATACAACCAAAAAATAGAAGAACTTTCCAAGAAAAAAGAAGAAGAAATAATGACAGTATAATTTAAATAAGTTATTACCAATGCTTACAACAGTAGTTATTTTTATAGTTATCTTAGGCGTACTCGTCCTCATTCATGAGGCCGGCCATTTTATTGTTGCGCGAAGAAACGGCGTTCCTTCGGAAGAATTTGGCTTTGGTTTTCCTCCTCGGATTGTTGGCACGTACAAAGATCCTTCCGGCAAAAGAAAATGGATCTTTGGAAATAAAGAGATCGAGCAAGAAATAAAAGATAGGGAAGAAACTGTTTACTCTTTGAACTTGATACCTATTGGCGGGTTTGTAAAGATCAAAGGAGAAGACGGTGAAAACAAGAACGATCCTAAGAGTTTTGCGTCGCAGGGTGCATGGGTGCGCTTCAAAATACTTTTTGCCGGAGTAGGAATGAATTTTGTGCTGGCGGTTGTTCTATTTTATGCGGCTTTTATGCTCGGACTGCCGGAAGTGATCAATGACGACGCGGCACAACCGGGAACAAAGATCCAGATAGCCAAAGTGGCCGCGGAAACTCCCGCTCAGAATGCGGGAATTCAGCTTGGAGATGAGGTCATTTCAATTATTGAGAACGGGAAGGAAATACGCCTAGAGACAATTTCACAATTACAAGAGGTCACCAAGAGAAATGAAGGAGCGGAGGTTCAGATGAGGGTATTACACGTTGGGGAAAGTGAACCGACCGTTTTAAATATTACACCGCGAAAAGAATTTCCACAAAACGAAGGGCCTCTTGGTATTGAAATTGTCCGAACCGCATTTGTCAGGCACGGACCAATAGAGTCGATGCTCATGGCGATAGAAACGACGTATTCGATCACTATGGCCATCTTTGCATTTTTAGGAAGCCTTATTTTGAAAATTTTCACATCGCAGTCTGTTCCGATCGATGTCGCCGGTCCGGTGGGAATCGCGGTTATGACAGGGCAAGTGGCAAAAATGGGAATAGCTTTTATTCTTCAATTTACCGCTTTATTGTCAGTAAACCTCGCAGTTATTAATTTGCTTCCATTTCCGGCTTTAGACGGCGGGAGAATTATTTTTATCGGAATTGAAAAAATAAAGGGCTCTCCTGTAAGTGAAAAAGTTGAAGGAATAGTTCATACTTTTGGCTTTTTTGTGTTGATCGGGATCATGATCTTGGTTACAGTGCGAGACTTTGCGAATTTTAAGATCCTTGACAAGATCCAAGGATTGTTTTAAAGCCGCAACAAAACGATTATTTTGGTACACTCCGCTTATCCGGCAAGATGATGATAAGCGGAGTGTTTTTTATGTCTGCGCTGAACCGAACCTTGCGCCGGAGCGAGCTTGACTTGTCTCGCCGTAGTGGAAAGCGCTTAGTCCGCCGTATTAAAAAACAGTCCCGAGCAATAAAAGAACTCCCTGCCATCAATTAAGATGCAAGGAGCTTTAAATTGTTCAGATAAGAAATCCGAACTGGTTTCTTTTGGCGTAAAAGGGGTGTTTCAGACAGATTATTTCCGCCCAAAGTATCAATCCCAATGTTATCAGCGAGATCATTGAAGCTGCGCCGCGCCCCGGCACAAAAAGTGTGATAACATGATACAACATTCCCAACGCTGTAAGGAAAATTAAGGTGGCTACAACCCAATGTTTTCCGATGAACAGTCCTCTTACAATAAATATTTTTAATACAAAAAAAGGCACTGCCAAGACTATTATAGTATCAAGAAAGCCACCACTTCCGAAATTGGGAATCAAAACAAATGCCATCGCCATTATCATAACCACCATGTCGATAGTGATCACAATTCCAAGCAAGGTACCCTGCCACGGGCGTGACACCGATGAAATTGTCGCTGTGGGTGTTTCCCTAGAGATTGTCTGTGCTGTTCGTGTCTCTTCCATCATTTTCTCCTTTTTCTACCTATTTTTGATGTGATCTTTTGAGTTTTTTGAAAAGTACCGTTTGAGTAGTGTATTAAAGATGTAAAGCTCTGTCAAGAGTACCCGCGCTGGCATGAGCTCGTCCGTTCTATTGAAGAACAACCCTGCGCTGGAGTGGGTTTGGATAGTCACGTTGTATCGGCAGATGGTATGGTCCAAATGTAAATTTTTTAAGGCAGATCAAACGGATCAAATTTTGTTTTTAGCAAGTTCTGAAAAGGTATGAAAAGAGGACAAGGCAATTTGTCCCAATGGAACCATTCCCATTTCTCACACTTGTGCGGCTCTTTTATCTCCACTGTTCCTGAGACAAGATCCGCCACCATAAAAATTGTAATATAATGCTTATTCTCTTTCTCAAAAATATCATTAGTAGCAGTGCCAAAACGAAGATTATCGATCTGAATACCGGTTTCTTCCATTACTTCGCGCTCTGCACATTCTTCCCAAGACTCATTAAACTCCAGATATCCGCCGGGAAACGCCCAAGATCCACTGCCATGTGCATTTTTTCTTTTACCTATAAGAACTTTGCCGTCCTTGATAACGATCACTCCAACCCCGACTTTTGGTTTGTTTGTCATGAAACACAGTCTTAAAAAAATAAAATCAAAAGTTTGTTTTTTAAAATTTCGCTTAATGCGGCGGACAAGCAAAGTTTTGCAAGAAAAGGAAGAGAAGATTGGAAATGGAATTTCTGATAACGTTTAAGGGTATACAAAGTTTTATGCGAAGTTTTATGTGTAGCAATAGCGGAACAAAAAACTTAGGAGAAGGATCTTTTACTCCTTATTGATATTATAGAGGCAAATTCCTGAACTGCATACTCTTTGTTATCAGGTGTAATCAAAAAATTTACATCATTAAATTGAAATGACTTCTACCTTTGGATAATCTTGAAAAATTTGTTCTTTTTTCTTAACACGATTCTTTAAAGTAAATACAAATAATTTATCAAACCCAAGATATGCAGACTTTATATAATTATCTCCGTTAATATGGCAAGTTACTCCTGCTGCATCTATAATCGAAGGAATAACAAAAACACCCTTTCCAATAAAAAAATCTTGCAAAATCTTAGCATTTTTTTCTAACACTTCTCTGGCTATTTTTCTCTCTTCCCAACTTTCAGTTATTCTGCCATGTATATCATCAAAGATAACTTTATATCCTGCTTCTGATAATTTTTCACTTATTTCTGCTCCTCCACCAACCACTACAACCACAAAAGATTTTTTTGCTAAACTGGTTACAAATTTTTTAAAGTAATTATTCTCAACAACATCACCAGATGCTTTGACTAAAATATTTTTTACTTTTTGACTATTTTCTTTCATTTTAGTTTATATTAAATAGTATTTTTTGATTATTTCCGATAATGCAGAAGCCGCTCATGCTTTGCCTAAGTCTTATCCGCCGCTACGTGCTGGTGCGAGTTTGACCTGTTCCGCCGTTTTGGCGGGCAACTCGGACCAGCGCGGAAAGAATAATCATAAATCTTCTTCTGTTCTGACTACTATCCCGTTCTCTTTTAGTAACTTGGCAGTAACTCCATTGCCTTTAATAAAGGTACTAGAAAAAGTTCCATCATAAATTTGACCATATCCACAAGAAGGGGAACATTGTTTTAGAATTGCCTCTTTGCATCCGAGTATCTTAGCTAACTCTAATACTTATTGAGCTCCTAGCTTAAAACTATCTGTTACGTCATCACCATTTTTTGTTATAATCTTATCACTTTTTTGTTCAGCTGGAACTCTGGGAGTAGAAAGACCACCCAGTTGTTCGGGACAAACAAGGATCAAGGTCTCTCTTGAAACCAAACTTAAAACTTTTTTGTTAGGCTTGCTCTTGCCATCATATCGGCACCTCATGCCTAATAAGCAAGCGCTGCAAAGTTTTTTGGATTTTTTGTTCATTTTTTAATTTGTCTTAATAAAACGTCATAGGATAGTTTCTATGTAAACTTCCTTGTGCACAATTATCAAGATCTTGATGATTACGCCGGACTGGCGTAAAACACAAATCAAACCCGATCCTTAAAGAGCTATTGCTTCTATACTACCAATAAATCTTCAGAGAGTAAATAAAAAGTTGGTAATGATCTTGAATTGTAAAAAATGGAGAATTTCCGGTGCTTGGGATTTTGACACACTCCGTTTTATCCGATAAGATGAAAACAATCGGGATGTTTTTTACTGTATATCCCAGTCTTTTTAAATGCACGAAAACTAAAATCTAAAAAATATATGCGCCAATCCAAACTATTCGGAAAAACTTCCAAAACAGTCTCGGAAAATTTAAAGGCTGTCAGCCATAAATACTTGCATCAAGGGGGATTTATTCGTGAATCTGTTGCCGGAAGATACTATTTTTTGCCTCTTGGAATGCGAGTGAGGGATAAGGTCATCCGAATTATTGAAGAAGAAATGAATAAGCGCGGAGCACAGAAGATAATTACTCCCATCTTGCATCCTAAAGAACTTTGGAAAGAAACGAATCGAACTGAATCAGTCGGCTTTGAACTGATGATAGTCAAGGATCGACGCGGAAGCGAATTTGTTTTGGGCGGAACAGCAGAGGAAATGATCATTGATCTGGTGCGTAAATTTAATATTAGCTACAAAGATCTGCCTTTTAATATCTACCAATTTTCACAAAAATTTCGTGATGAATTGCGGGCGCGCGGCGGACTTCTGCGGGTACGGGAATTCCTTATGAAAGACGCTTATTCTTTCCACGCGGATGAAAAAGATTTTAAAAAAGAATACCAAAATATGTGGAAAGCTTATGAAGCCATTTTTGCAAAAATGGGGCTTGAAACCGTTGCGGTAGAGTCGGATAATGGATATATCGGTGGAGAGTACTGCCATGAATTTGTAGTGGAAAATACGGAAGGGGAAAGCCGCTTTTTGGTTTCGGATGACGGACAATGCGCCGTTCATGAGGACATTGCCGTGTTCAAAAAAGAAGAAAAAAATGCTGATGAGAAAGAAAAAGAGCTTCAGGAAATAAAAGCATTGCGCGGAAAGACAATGGAAGACGGCGTAAAATTCCACCAGTTGCCTATTTGGCAGCAAATTAAAGATGTAATGTTTGTGGACAACAAAGACAGAATGATCTTAGCGATAATTCGCGGAGATCTTGATGTCAATGAAGTAAAGCTTATGAATCTGATCGGCGCCGGCGAATTGCGCCATGCTACTGATGAGGAGATTAGAAAAGCAGGCAGTGAACCGGGATTTATTTCACCGGTTGGGATTTCCAAGAATGTTCTAGTAGCAGCCGACGATTCTTTGCGAACGATCAAAAATGCTTATGGAGGCGCCAACAAGAAGAATGCAGATCTTTTAAATGTTAATATTGACAGAGATTATAAGCCGAATAGGGAGGGAGATATTGCTATGGCGCATGAAGGCTATTTAAGTCCGGCTGAAAGTGTTTTGACTGGGAAAAATGGGATAGAAGTCGGCAATATTTTTCAATTGGGATATTACTATTCCGAAAAAATGAAAGACGCTGTTTTCACTGATAAAAATAGCGAAAAAAAGCCTTTCTACATGGGCTGTTATGGAATTGGCATTGATAGAACCATTGCCGCTGTTGCGGAAATGCATCATGATGAGAAAGGCATTGTCTGGCCGGAACAGATTGCGCCGTTTCAAGTTCATTTAATTGGGATCATTGGAAAAGACAAAAAGATCAAAAAAGAAGTTGAGATGATATATGGACAGCTGCAAAAACAAAAGGCGGATGTCCTATATGATGACCGGGAAGATATTGGAGTCGGCGCTAAGTTCGCGGACGCGGATCTTATAGGCTGCCCATATCGTGTGGTAATCAGCTCAAAAACACTTGAGCAGAAAAAAGTTGAACTCAAGAAGCGAAATGAAAAAGAAGTATTTTTAGTCTCAAAAGAAGAATTGTTCGATCTGGTAAAAAAATGAAGAACTGAAGAATAAAAACTGTTTGCCAAAAATGATTAACTATAAATTATCATGAAGCCATCAAAAAGAACATTTAATGAAATTTATGAGAAAGCTCTTGAGATCAAGAAACTATACTCTGAAATTGAACCCAAAGAATGGGGAGCCGAACAAGCGTTCATGGGTCTCGTTAAAGATGTTGGCGATCTGTCTAAGCTTATCATGATCTCAGAGGGTTACAGGGAGGTAAATACTGAGGATCTCAAAAAGAAAATGGAGCACGAATTGGCGGACATTTTGTTCAGTGTTTGCGTTCTGGCTGATAAGTTAAATGTGGATCTCGAAAACTCTTTTACAAGAACAATGGATCAACTTGAACAAAGAATTCAAGAAAATAATCAACATGCTCAATAAATTATTTGGAAAAATATCACACAATATTGGAATTGATCTGGGAACTGCCAATACATTGGTTTATGTTAAAGAAAAAGGAATTGTAATAAACGAACCCTCGGTTGTGGCTGTAAACAAACGAACCGGACAAATTCTTGCCATTGGAAAAGAAGCGAAAGAGATGGTCGGTAAAACGCCCGGACACATTATTGTTTCACGCCCTCTTGTTGGCGGTGTTGTTTCTGATTTCGAAACAACAGAACAAATACTCAGTTACTTTATTGAAAAAGTCCACAAAGATTCTTTCGCTCTTTTGCCTCGTCCTCGAGTCGCAATCGGCATACCTTCCGGGGTAACTGAAGTGGAAAAGCGAGCGGTAATTGATGCTGCGATCAGTGCCGGAGCCAGAGAAGCATTTTTAATTGATGAACCGATGGCGGCGGCTATTGGCGCTCGTCTTCCGGTTCAAGAGCCGGCAGGAAATATGATCGTTGACATAGGCGGCGGAACAACGGAAGTTGCGATTATTTCACTGGGCGGTGTTGTAACGAGTAGAAGTTTGCGTGTAGCCGGAGATAAAATGAATGAAGACGTTATTCATTTCGCGCGTGATAAGTATAATCTGTTATTAGGCGAACGGACGGCAGAGAATATAAAGATTGCCATTGGAAGCGCCTATAAAATGAATGACAGGCTCGAAATGATCATTCGCGGCATAGATCTGATAAGCGGGCTTCCAAAAGAAATGGAAGTCAACGACGATCAGATCCGTGAAGCGTTGTTTCGTTCAATTAAAGTTATCGTGAATAATATAAAATCGGCAGTTGAGGAAACGCCCCCCGAACTTGTTAGCGATATCATGCAAAAAGGAATAATCCTGGCTGGCGGCGGCGGATTGATCAGAGGCCTTGATAAATTAATTGCAGAACAAACAGAAATGCCTGTCAGAAGAATGGAGGATCCTCTCACAGCAGTTGTAAGAGGAATAGGCGCCGTACTTGAAAATCTGGACGAGCTTTCGGATGTGCTTATCGAATCAGGCGAAGATAAAAAGCTTCGTTGAGAGACTGTTCCGTTAAAGAATGTAAAGAATCTTGCTTATGAAGCGAATGGCAAAAAAGAAAGCCACAAAGTTCTATATAGCTTAAATTTTGGCAGTTATTGTTTTTGCGATCTTCCACAATTCCTCAAAAAAACCGTTTGAAGGTTTTGTCCACGCGATAACAAAACCATTTTCCTGTTTTTTCTCTGACGCAGGAAGGTTCACCTATAATAGATTTTCATTTTTTTCCTCAATCGGTACGCTTAAAAAAGACAACAGCCGCTTATTTGAAGAGAATTTAAAGCTGAAAAGCCAAATAGCGCTCCTGGGTGATATAAAGAAAGAAAATAATGAACTGAGAAAACAGATCGAACTTGCGCCGCGGGATTCATTCAAGCTGAAAGCCGCCATGGTAATAGGAAGAGACATGAGCGGATTGAGCGATGATTTTATAATTGATGCAGGGAGTAATGGCGGAGTAAGAGAACAAATGGCAGTGGTGGTAGGCGAGGGAATTTTGATCGGTAAAGTGAAAAAAGCGCTTAAAGCAACTTCGTATGTTGAATTGATCAGAAGTAAAAACTCACGAGTGAATGCCGAAATTACTGAATCAGGAGCAAAAGGCATTGTTAGAGGACAATATGGGACAAGTGTTATCATCGATATGATCCCTCAGACTGTCGAAATAAATAAAGGCGACCCAATTATAACTTCGGGAGTTGGAAGCATTTTGCCAAGAGGGCTCTTAGTCGGTTATGCGCAGGATCCCATGCCAACCGCTGACCAGCTCTTCCAACAAGCTTCGTTGATTCTGCCTGTGGACTATGAGTCGATTCGTATGGTGTGGATAGTGACAAGTGTAAAAAATAAATGAAAAAAATACTATTCATAATTCTGATCATACTATTCTTTGTACAGTATTCTTACATATCGCTTGTGAGCGGCAATCCTTATTTCAGGGGCAGCGGATTGGTCGCAACACTTATCATAGCATTATTTCTTAGGGAAAATGTTTATAGGTTGCTTTGGTGGGCATTCCTGGTCGGCCTATTGCTTGATTATTTCTCCACGACCTCTTTTGGAACTTATGCCATAATTTTTATTATTCTAGCCGGAATAATTGAGATATATAAAACAAAGTTCGAACAAAGCGGGCATAAAATGCTTTTTGTTTTTACAAACATGTTTTTTGGACTTATTTTGATCGATATTTTTTTACTTGTAATGTTAAAAATGGATATTTTATTGGGAATTCCGAGGGAAGGCATTTTTGTAAGTGATATAAATATGGGATGGTATCTTATTTCAAAAGTTTTTTTCGCATTGCTGGGAATTGGGGTTTATGTGCTATTAGATAAAGTTCTCAGAGCTTTTGATCTAGATGTGCGAAGATTGAAAATTGAGAATATTTAATGTTAAACGATTTTAAACAAAAAGGCCTTGATATTGAAAACCCGCTTGATATGCAAAGCGGTATCGCAGTAGAGCACAAACAAGAACAGAATGAGCTCTTGATCAAAAAAAATTCTCTGGTTGTTGTTGTTCTTATTGCGTTGGCGCTTACAGTATTACTGGTTTATTCTTTTTACATACAAGTTGTTAAAGAATCGCATTATAGGGATATTGCCGAAAACAATAGGGTCAGGGAAGTGGTCATTCAAGCTCCACGAGGATTGATCAAAGATTCAAAAGGAACTATTCTTGCCCGAAATATTCCAAACTATGACGTGGTATTTGTTCCTGCTCATCTTTCACAAAGAGATCTTGAGAAAAAAAGGGCATTTGAGATGTTGTCTTCGCTGTTGTCGATGAATGCGAATGAAATACAGGCAGCCATTCCGGAAGAATTCGCTAGCGATAAAAAGACATACCTTTTAAAGGAAGATGTTTCTCCTGAAATCGCTTTAGAAATAATAGAACGTACAAATGAACTGTCCGGTATTTATATCGGAAAAACCGCTCGCAGACAATATGTTGATGGTTCGATATTTTCCCACATAATCGGATATGACGGGAAAGTGACAAAGGAAGAGCTTGAAGATAATCCGTCTTACATAATGACAGATTATATTGGAAAAGACGGCGTTGAATATTCATACGAATCACATTTGCACGGCCAGCATGGCGTTCGGAGATTTGAGGTTTATTCAGATAACAGCATAAAAGAAGATCTGGGAGTTATTAATCCCACCCAAGGAAAAACGCTTGCTTTGCATATTGATGCTGATTTTCAAAGACATATATATAGCGTCTTGGATGCGCTTTTAGAAAAAAATGAGGATGCCACCGGAGCAGTGGTTGTTGCGTTAGATCCTCGAAGCGGAGGAGTGCGCGCGCTGGTAAATATCCCGTCATACGATAATAATCTGTTTGCCAAAAAGATCACGGCTAATGAGTATCACGACTTAATTTCAGATAAGCATAAGCCTCTTCTTAATAGAGCCATCTCCGGAGAATATCCTCCCGGATCTATCTTCAAACCGGTAATTGCAGCTATCGGGCTTCAAGAAAGAGTGATCACCAAGCGTACTTCACTTAATTGTCCCGGAGCTATCCATATAGGAGAATGGGTTTTTCCGGATTGGAAGACGCATGGGCATACTGATATAAAAAAAGCAATCGCTGAAAGTTGCGATGTTTTCTTCTACGCAGTTGGAGGAGGATGGAGCAATATTTCCGGGCTCGGGATCAATAAAATGAATCGGTATTGTAAAATTTTTGGATTTGGCGATATTTTAGGCATTGATCTGCCCGGAGAAATGACCGGGAATATGCCTGACGAAAGCTGGAAGTTTAAAAAATTTGGTGAAAAATGGTATATTGGAGATAGTTATCATACCGCGATCGGCCAGGGATTTGTAACCGCAACTCCACTCCAACTGGCATCGGCAACAGCAACGATAGCCAATGGGGGGACTCTCTACCGTCCGCGCGTTGCCGATACGATCATCGATATTCAAACAGGAAGAGAGTGGAAAATAAAACCGGAAATTATTGAGGATAATTTTATCGACAAGGAAAATATTAAAATTGTTCAGGAAGGAATGAGGGAAACAGTTGCCGGCTCAAGCGGATCAGGAAGATCGTTAAATAACCTTAAAGTAACATCTGCCGGAAAAACAGGCACATCCCAATTTGGAAACGAAGACAAGACACATTCATGGTATATATCGTTTGCTCCATATGAAGATCCGGAAATCGCCATGGTAGTGCTGTTCGAAGGAGGAGGAGAAGGCCACAGCTGGGCGGTACCGGCAACCAAAGAGATCCTCAAGTGGTATTTTGATGAGGAAAGAGGGACGAAAACTGAAAATGGAGAAAAAGTATCAGGTATTAAGTATTGAGAGAAACGACCAATACGGATAAATTTGAAATTTACTCCCGCAGATAATTGCGGGATGAATTGAATTTCAAAATGAATCAAATTTTAAATTAAAACTGGCAAACTCGCGCCAGTATAGGCGATTTAATCTTCAATTAAAATTAAACTGATATAACGGATTTACCCTTAACAAAATAGAATGTCAGGTCATTCTAAGTGGTCGACAATTAAACACAAGAAGGCTCTTACTGACGCAAAGAAAGCGAATATTTTCACTAAACTGGCAAAGAACATAACCATTGCGGCCGGTAGTGGAGAAAATCCGGGTATGAATTTTAAATTGCGAATAGCTATAGATAAGGCACGAAGTGAAAATATGCCTAAGGATAACATCGAAAAGGCAATTAAGCGCGGAACAGGAAAGCTAAGAGATGGCGTCCAAATTGAAGAAATGATCTACGAAGCCTACGGACCGGGTAATGTAGCTATGCTGATAAAAGTCGCGACAGATAATAAGAACAGAACCTTAGCGGAAGTCAAAAATATAATCAGTAAAAATGGCGGGAAAATGGCGGAGGAGGGAAGCGTGTCATGGCAATTTGAACAAACTGGAAAACTTGAAGTGAAAAAAGACGGAATTGATGAAGAGAAAATTGAAATGCAAATAATCGAGAGCGGGGCAAAGAATTATTATCCTGAAGATAACCACTTTGTTGTATTACTTGATCCAAATAAATTACAGGTGGCCAGGGATTTTCTTGAAAGTCAAGATCTGGCTGTCGAGAATCCATTGCTTACATATTCTGCAAAAAACACGATAGAACTTAACGCAGAAGATCAAAGACAATATAACAACTTAACGGAAGCTCTTGGTGAAAACAGTGATGTTGTCGAGATATACGACAATATCTCACCAGCGTGAAGCATATAAATATCGGTGATAAGCGGCATTTCCTAATATATTTTTATGACGATTAACAAACAAAATCTTAAAAATTTCTTAAAACTATTATTTTGGATAGGCGTTTTTGCGGTCGGTACATTTGTTGCGTGGAAGATCAACAAGGAGATGAATTCCATTAATGATATATTGGAGACCATAGTTTAATAACTTCCTACAAAACAATTACAAGTGGCCAAAAAAAATATTAAAAATGACAAGCAACATATTATTCGGATCATGGGACTTGATCCGGGGACGGCGATGACAGGCTGGGGCATCATTGCCGTAGAGCAAAAAGAGCCGAAACTTGAAGTTTATGGATGCATTAAAACATGTAAAACTAAATGCACGGTTGATAGGCTGAAAGAGATCGCGGCCAATCTCCAGAAATTGATAAAAACGTACCAACCCGATGAAATCGCAGTTGAAGAGATCTTTTTTTTCAAAAACCTGAAAACAGCCATCCAGGTCGCTCAAGCCAGGGGCGTGCTTCTTTATATTTCAGGACAAGCGTGTATTCCCATCAGTGAATATACGCCTTTACAGGTCAAGCAGGCACTGACAGGGTATGGAAAGGCAGAAAAACAGCAAGTACAGTACATGGTCAAATCAATTCTTAAGCTTCCGTCGATTCCAAGACCGGATGACGCGGCCGATGCTCTGGCAGTCGCGGTTTGTCATCAACAATCAAGATCATATCCGCAATCTCATAATATGTTGAGCAACAGTTAGTAATCTATTTGTTAATATTTAAGACATTGTTTATACTGAATAGGATATGAATAGAAAAAAGGCGCAAAAAAGACCAACAAGAAAAAAGGAAGCCAAGAAAAACATAAAAACTTCATTGCATGCGGATACGCTTCGCATGCCTCCGCATAATATCGAAGCGGAACACTCCGTTCTCGGGGCTGTTATGATCGACAAAGACGCGATTACCAAAATTGCTGATATGATCGGTCCGGAAGATTTTTATGATAACCAAAATGCCGCAATCTTTGAAATTATTTTAGACCTATATAATGAACAATCGCCTCTTGATATTCTTAATATGGCATCGCGGTTAAAAGAACAAAAAAAGCTAAAAGAGATAGGCGGGAAAAGCTATCTTGCCGAACTGGTGAATAGCGTTCCGACTGCGTCAAATGTTGTTTCGTACGCAAAATTGGTCAAAAATAAGTCAGTTCTTCGCAGATTGATCCAGGCATCGTCTGAAATAATTGATATGGGATATGATGAACAAAATCCTGTCGACCAAATTTTAGATGAGGCCGAGCAAAAACTTTTTGCAGTTTCTCAACGGTCAGTAAAGCAGGATTTTACGCCGATCAATCGTCTTTTGGAAGGAGCTTTTGTGAGAATTGACGAGATGCACAAAAATAAAAACAAATTTCGAGGCGTTGAGACCGGCCTCGCGGATCTTGACAATATTTTATCCGGACTGCAAAACTCGGACTTAATTATTTTAGCGGCTCGGCCGTCAGTCGGCAAAACATCTCTTATGCTGGAGATTGCGCGCCATGCCGCAATTCGAACAAAAATACCTATTGGAATTTTTTCACTGGAAATGTCTTCGGACCAGCTTGTTGACAGAATGCTGGCTTCTGAGGCACAGGTTAATTTGTGGTCTTTACGGACAGGGAATCTTGATGATGAAGATGACGACTTTCAAAAAATCGGCGACGCAATGGGAGTTCTCTCAGAAGCGCCGATATATATTGACGATACCGCAACATCCAACATTATGGAAATGAGGACAATGGCTAGGCGTTTGCAGGCAGAACACGGGCTTGGACTCATAGTTGTTGACTATTTGCAGTTAATGGAAGGAAGGGGAAGCAGAATGTCAGATAGCAGAGTAAATGAGATCTCCGAGATTTCCAGAGGACTCAAGGCGCTGGCCAAGGAATTGAATATTCCGGTAGTTGCCCTTTCACAGCTTTCAAGAGCTGTTGAAAGCCGCAGTCCGCAAATTCCAAAACTTTCAGATTTGCGTGAATCCGGTTCAATTGAACAGGATGCGGATGTTGTTTTGTTCTTATATAAAGAAGACAGGGAAAATCCTGAAACGGAAAACAAGAACGTCATTGATCTCATTATCGCCAAGCACCGCAATGGACCGGTCGGCAAGGTATCGGTTTTCTTTAACGAAGAATACACATCCTTTCATTCTCTGGAAAAGTACAAAGAAGAAGCTTAATAGGACTGCCCCCCCAACACCATTTTTACTGCAAAACCACAATTTCAACTAATGTTTCCAAAAAACTTCCAAAAACTCATCGATCATTTTTCAAGCCTGCCGTCTGTTGGCCCTAAAATGGCAGAGCGTCTTGTGCTATATCTCTTCAAACAAAACAAAAATGATCTGAATGTTTTTGCAAAAGATCTATATGAATTTGCCAACAATATTCACTATTGTTCAAAATGTTTTCACGTTTCCGAGGAAGAAGGGCTGTGTTCGATCTGCCAAGACAAAAATCGGGATACAAGCATAGTTTGTGTTGTCGAAGATCCGCTTGATGTCATTTCTATTGAAAAAACCAAACATTTTCATGGCTTGTACCATGTGTTGGGAGGTAATTTGAGTATTATGAGTAAAGAACAGATCGAAAAGTTGAAGATCAACGAACTTG
>DAOUPS010000016.1 GCA_030626045.1 bacterium
AACAGAAACAGAAAGATATCGAAACAGCAAAAGCAAGTAAGAGTAAAGAGTAAAGATAAAGGAACTGCTTCTAAACTAGCTTTCCTGCCTTGCCCTGCCTGCCGATGAGGCAGAATGAGGCAAGGAGTTAGTTTGGCAGCAGTTCCATAACAATTTTGTTAATTGGCGGGATATGAAAGTAAAAGTACAAGCACGACTCAACAATTTTAGGAGATCAGCGCAAAAAACCAGGCAATCCGGCTCTATTATCAAGGGACTGAATACCGCCGCCGCCGTACACCAGCTGGAGCATTCTCAAAAAGGCGGTGCTGAGGCACTGAAAAAACTTCTCCGAAGCGCAATCGCCAATGCCGAGAATAATCATGATCTGGATAAGAGCAATTTGTATGTTTCCAATTTCGTTGTTGAAGAAGGCAAGACATTGAAACGATGGAGGCCGCGAGCTTACGGAAGAGCGGCGCAGATTTTGAAGAGGACATGTAATGTTGTACTGACTCTGGAAGAAATTAAAGAGGAGAAAAGCGAGAAAAGGGGCAAAAGCCATGCTAAAAAAGCCGTGAAACCGGAAAAGAAAGCGAAAGTCGAGAAAATTGAGGAAAAGGAAGAAATTAAAAAGGACATACCGGCGCCGGTCGCGAAGAAGCTGGATCTTAAAAGGATACAGCCGTCGAAGGGAGCAACTGGGAAAAAAGTATTTCGCCGCAAATCATTTTAATAACACTAATTTTTATTTATGGGACATAAGATAGATCCTCGGGGACTGCGAATTGGAATCAATAGGACTTGGAACTCCCGATGGTACAACAAGAAAAATTATAAAAAACTTCTCCAGCAGGATGTAATGATAGGCGAATATATTAGAAAAAGATTCAAGCATGCGTCAGTCTCCAATGTTGAAACGGAAAGAAGCGTTGCGAAAATACGAATTGTGATCCACACAAATAGTCCGGGAATGCTTATCGGGCGCGGCGGTAAAGGCCTGGAGGACCTGCGAAAGGATATTGAACGGAAGTTTCTATTCAATGAAAAGCTTCGAACGCAAATTGATGTGAATGAAGTAAGAACAATCGAGGAAAACGCGCAGCTGCTGGCGGATGATGCCGCGATGCAGCTGGAGAAAAGGATCTCTTTCCGCCGGGTGATGAAAACAATGATCAGTAAAGTAATGTATAACAGGAACGTGCTCGGAGTGAAGATCGAACTATCGGGGCGGCTTGGCGGAGCGGAGATGTCACGAACAGAATGGCTTTCCCAAGGCAGTTTGCCATTGCATACGCTTAGAGCTAGCATAGATTTTGCGAAGGCGGTCGCCTATACGACATATGGAACAATCGGAGTGAAAGTATGGCTTAATAAGAAAATCGAAGAAGATTCGGGTAATAATAAGCAGCAGAATTAATTGTTTACACGGCAAAAGTTATGTTAATGCCAAAGAAAGTAAAACATAGAAAGATGCACAGAGGAGGGAAGTTTTCCGGAAAGGCTTGCAGAGGACATGCAATTTCGTTTGGCAGTTATGGAATAAAAACGCTGACTCACGGCATGATCAACTCTCGGGAGATCGAAGCGGCTCGGCGGGCCATAACGAGATATGTCCAGCGTGGAGGAAAGATCTGGATTCGAATTTTTCCCGACCACTCATTTACTCAAAAAGGAGCTGAGGTTCCGATGGGAAAAGGCAAGGGATCTCCGGAATATTTTGTGGCAAAAGTAAAGCCCGGGCGTATTTTATTCGAAATGGATGGTATTCCGGAAGATGTCGCACGGCAAGCCCTTAAGCTTGGTTCAGACAAATTAAGCGTTAAAACGAAGTTCGTAAAGAGCAAATAGGGAATAGCCAAAGGGATTACAAGAAGGAAATGAGCCTTCGACTCAATTCGGGGCGGCAAAGGAATAAGCAAATTAATTAATTGAGCGATGAAAGCGAAAGAAATTAACAACAAAAGCCGGGAAGAGCTCCAGGAGATTCTCAAGGAAAAAAAGGCCAAACTTGTCCAGCTAAGATTTGAAATGACTTCACGCCAATTGAAAGATTACGCGCGAATTAAAATGACCAGAAAGACTATCGCGCGCATAATGACTAGACTCAAAGTTAACTAATAAGCTATGCATATGGACCAGAGACCATCTGAAAAAAAGATAAAGGCATCAGGAAGGAAGAAAGGAATTGTTGTAAGCGATGCAATGGATAAAACAGCTGTTGTTGAAGTGGTGATGATAAAGACGCTCAAGAAATATCACAAGAAATATCGAGATACGAAGCGCTATAACGTCCATGATGAAACTAATTCGGCCAAGGTTGGGGATTTAGTTCATTTTGAAGAGTGCCATCCGTTGAGTAAGACAAAAAAGTGGAGAATTATTGAAAAAAGATAGTCCGTCAACATTATGATACAAGCACAGACAAAATTGAAAGTAGCTGACAATTCAGGAGCAAAAGTTATCCAGTGCTTCAAGGTTCTTGGCGGTTCTCGCAGGAGATATGCCCGGGTTGGCGATATTATCGTTGCTTCAGTCAAGGAATCTGAACCGCGCGGGAGCGTAAAAAAGAAGGAAAAAGTAAGGGCTGTTATTGTGCGCCAAAAAAAGCCTATTCGCAGAAAAGACGGTTCATACATTGTTTTTGATGAAAACGCGGCGGTTATTATTGATGGAACAGAGCTGAAAGGCACGCGTATTTTTGGCCCGATTGCCCGTGAAGTCAGAGAGGCGGGATTTATTAAAATTGTTTCTTTGGCTGAAGAAGTTTTCTAATTAATATTAAGCGGCTATTCTATAAATTGATTTGCCATGAAAATAAAGAAAGGCGACCAAGTTAAAATACTCAGCGGCAAGGACCGTGGAAAAACAGGGAAAGTATTAAGAGTATTGCCAAAAGAGGGGAAGGTTGTTGTAGAAAAAATTAACTTGGTCAAGAAGCATCGTCGTGCACGCCATCAAGGCGAGAGAAGCGAACGAATATCAGCGCCCGCTCCGATCAATGTTTCAAACATTCAGCTGATATGTTTGAAATGCGGAAAACCGACAAGGATCGGAGTAAAAATGATCGAGGGGAAAAAGACAAGGGCATGCACAAAATGCAAGGCTGAGATTTAATAGATAGATCAACTTATGAACGCACTTGAGAAACAATATAAAGAAGTCGTAGTACGCCGGATGATGGACAAATTTGGATATAAGAATCCTATGGCAGTTCCGGGAATTGAGAAAATTTCGATAAATGCCGGTCTTTCACGCGCGCAAAAAAACTCAGAGTTTATTAATGATGTGACGAATGATATTAAAATGATCACCGGTCAAGCGCCCGTATTTACGAAAGCGCGAAAAGCAATTTCAGGCTTCAAAATTCGAGAGGGACAGAACATTGGGCTGATTGCAACTCTTCGAGGCAAACGCATGTGGGATTTTGCTTACAAATTTATTGGGGCGACAATTCCCCGCATGAAAGATTTTCGAGGCATTTCTTCAGCTTCGTTCGATCAGCAGGGGAATCTTAGCATCGGAATCAAAGAACAGCTGATTTTTCCGGAGATCTCTTCGGATGACGCCAATACGATCTTTGAATTACAAGTAAACATTACGACTTCGGCGGATTCGAAAGAAAAAGGAGTTTCATTGTTAAAACATTTGGGCTTTCCCATTAAGGAGCTGTCTCCAAACTAGCTCCTTGCCTCATTGGCAGGAACCGCCGCATAAAGAATAATTAAACATTTACTTTTTCCATCTTATGAGCCTTGATCAAATTGCAGATATGCTTACCAGAATTAGAAACGCGCAATGCAAGGGCAAGCTTGATGTAGCTATGCCGGCGTCAAATTTTAAACTCGCCTTGTCCACGCTTTTGTGTGAAAATGGATATGTGGAACAAGTATCGATCTTTTCCGAAGGAAATAAGAAATATATCCGGCTGCGATTAAAGTATACAGATAGTGTTCCGGCAATAAAAGCGATTAAAAGAGTCAGTAAACAAGGGCAGAGAATTTATGTCGGATGCGGCGAGATCCCGTGGGTTAAAAATGGCTTTGGCATCGCTGTTATTTCGACATCGAAAGGCGTTTTAACAGATAAGCAAGCTCGAAAATTCGGTGTTGGCGGGGAAGTGATCTGTGAGTTGTGGTAATAATTCCAACGCCTGTCTGCCGATGAGGCAGAAAGCTAGCTTGGAAACAATCCCATTATTAATAAGCATTTTGACCATATGGCTAAGAAATCAGTAATAATACGTGCGCAGAAAAAACCGAAGTATTCAACACGCCAGGTGAACCGTTGCTGGAAGTGCGGAAGAAAACATGGATACATGAGAGAATTTGGTTTGTGCAGGATATGTTTTCGTGAATTAGCCTCAAAAGGCTCGATTCCCGGCGTACGCAGATCAAGTTGGTAAGATCCGAATATTATTTAAGAGCAGTCCTGCGATCTAGAGTAATAAGGAATTGTTCTCAACTGTTGTTTCATAACGAAATTTCAGAATTTCAGCGGAAAGAGTGTTCGAGAACAGTCTTTCATACTAATACCATCTCTAACTAACCAATACCCACCAAGCCTTGTAAGTTTCAATTTATACTTGCTTCGAAAAGTTCAATGATACCCCGGTATCACTTCACTTTTCTCAACGGCGTCTAAATTGAAATTTACCGCGACTTATGAGTCATGGTTAGTTAGAGATGGTATAAGATATAACCAAGAATTTTATTTCTATAACCAACCAGAAATGTCTCGAATTGGAAAAACACCTATAACCATGCCCGATAGCGTCAGCGCCGCAATTAGTGATCGGGTAATTGAAGTCAAAGGCCCCAAAGGAACTGTTTCTCATGATTTTGGCTATGAAGTTGATGTGCAGATCAACGGTAAAGAAATTATTTTCACCAAAAAAACCAATACGCGTTTAGCGCAGGCTTTATGGGGAACAACCCGGGCTCTTGTGCAAAATATGATCTTAGGCGTAACTGAAGGATTTAAAAAAGAACTGGAGCTTCATGGTGTTGGATATAAAATGGTATTGCAGGGGAAGAAGCTTGTTTTAAATCTCGGGTTTTCCCACACGATCGAAGTCGAAATTTCGGAAGGACTAAATGTATCGATCAATAAGAATGTGCTGACAGTTGAAGGCCTTGATAAACAGAGGGTTGGGCAGCTCGCGGCGGAAATAAGGGCATTACGTAAAGTCGAACCGTATAAAGGAAAAGGATTTCGATATGTCGGCGAGCAATTTATTAAAAAAGAGGGAAAACGTGTTGTGGGCACCGAATAACTTTGAAAAATAATATCTAAGATATGAAGAAGAGTCGAAACAAACTGCGAATACACAGAAAACGAAGAATTCGAAAAAGGGTTTCAGGCGCTTCAAGGCGGCCTCGGCTCTGCGTATTTCGAAGCAATCGAATTATTTATGCTCAACTAATTGATGATGTTAAAGGTGTTACTTTAGCTGAAGCTGATTCAAGACAGTTTAAAAAGGGCGGTTTTTCTGTTGACGAAGCAAAAGAAATTGGAAAAATAATCGCAAAAAAGGCCAAACAGCTGAAACTTAATAAAGTTGTGTTTGATCGCGGTGGATATAAATATCATGGGAAAGTAAAGGCGTTAGCTGAAGGAGCACACAAAGCAGGATTGCAATTTTAATATTTATCATTAGCTTGCTTGAAATATGGCAACAGAAAAAAATCAGAGAAAATTTACGCGAAAAAAGAGGCGTTTTGGAAGAAACGAGAGGCCTGAATATGACCAAAAACTGCTTGATCTTGCCCGAGTAACACGTGTCGTAAAGGGCGGACGGCGATTTTCGTTTCGTGCGTCGGTTGTTATTGGGAACAGAAAGGGAAAAGTCGGATTTGGTGTTGCCAAGGGTCCTGATGTTTCCGGTGCGATCGGAAAAGCGGTTACGGCGGCAAAAAAGAATATGATTATTGTAAAACGGACGAATACGTCGATTGCTTTTGACGTGAGGGAAAAATATGGAGCCGCGAAAGTATTGATCAGACCTGCCAAAGAAGGATGGGGAATAGTTGCCGGAGGAGCAATGCGCGCTGTAGTTGAATTGGCTGGCATTAAAGATATCGTTGCCAAGTCGCTCGGATCGTCCAATAAGATCAATGTCGCACGCGCAACAATGAAAGCGCTTTCCAAGCTTGATCAATCGATGACAAAAATGAATATTGTCAAGGACAGAGCCAAGCCGGGGGACATGAGATCTAAGGAAGACGGACAAAACAATAAAAAACAGGGCAGCCAATAATATTTTAAGCATATGAAATGCAGGCGCATCAACTGAAAGCACAAAAAACAGCATCACGAAAGAGAATTGGGAGAGGTGGCAAAAAAGGGACGTACAGTTGCCGCGGTATGAACGGGCAAAAATCGCGCAGCGGTTTTTCCCGCCGCGCTACATTTGAAGGCGGAAGTTCGACGCTGGTCGCGAAAACCAAGAAACTTAGAGGCTTCCGTTCACGTAATCCGAAATTACAGATCGTAAATATAAAGACGCTTGGCAAAAAATTCAGATCCGGAGAGGAAGTAAATCCACGAACGCTTAGGGAAAAGAATTTAATAAGCAAACTTTCCATACCTGTAAAAGTATTATCAGACGGTGTGATCGAGAAAAAACTGCTATTCAAAAATGTGCTTTTTTCGAAGACTGCGCGGGAAAAAATCGAAAAAGCCGGCGGATCGATCTTGGCATAGCAATTTTTTGCCTGTATCCGGGAATTGTTCCCGTCTAAAAAACAAATATGATCGAGAGAGTGACGCGTATTTTTAAAGTAAAAGAATTACGGAACAAAATATTTTTTATTTTGGCCATTTTGGTTATTTTTCGATTAGCCGCGAATGTCCCGATTCCCGGTGTTGACACGTCTCAGCTCAAATCTTTCTTTGAAGGCAACCAATTGCTCGGGCTTATGGATATGTTTTCGGGCGGCGGATTGAGAAATATATCGATCGTGATGCTGGGGGTTGGCCCGTATATCACCGCGTCAATTGTTATGCAGCTTATGACAATGATCTTTCCGCGTCTTGAGCAATTATATAAAGAAGAAGGCCAGGCAGGAAGAGAAAAATTTAATATGTGGACCCGTTATATCACTGTTCCTTTCGCGATGCTTCAGGCATTCGGCATGATCTCTCTCTTTCGATCCCAGCAAGTTTTAACTGAATTGACAGTGTTCAATTACATAACGATCATCATTACTGCGACAGCTGGGACAATATTTCTGATGTGGCTTGGCGAGCTCATATCTGAAAAAGGGATTGGCAACGGGGTATCTCTTCTTATTTTTGCAGGAATAGTTTCGGCACTGCCTACAAGCATTCACCAGTTGATCGCGACGTGGGACCCAACTCAAGCGCTGACTTATTTAAGTTTTGCGGCACTTTCGGTCGTAACAGTTGTGGGGATAGTTATTGTAAATGAAGGACAAAGAAACATTCCCATTTCTTTCGCACGCCGCATCAGAGGAGGGAAAACAACAGGAGGAACAAAAACACAATTGCCGTTGAGAGTAAATCAAGCAGGCGTTATTCCGATTATTTTTGCAATGTCGATAATGATCTTTCCCGGAGTAGTAGCCAATTTTTTTGCAGCTTCCAGTAACCAAGCGGTAGCCGGTGTGGCGGGAGCAATCGCCGATTTTTTCGCAAACCAGGCATTCTACAGCCTTGTTTATTTTGTTCTGGTCGTGCTTTTTACCTATTTTTATACTGCTGTTACATTTGATCCGAAGAACGTTGCCGAAAATCTTCAGCGGCAAGGCGGTTTTGTGCCGGGGATACGGCCCGGAGTTCCGACTATGGAATATCTCAATCACATTACAAACAGGATCACACTGTCCGGAGCTATATTTTTAGGATTAGTCGCCATTCTTCCTTTTGTTGTGCAAGGAATTACAGGGATAAGAACTTTATCGATCGGAGGAACCAGTATTTTAATTGTCGTGTCAGTTGTTCTGGAGTCAATGAAGCAAATAGAAGCGCAACTTGTAATGCGCGACTATGAAGGATTCTAATTAGCGCAGGCGCTTGGCAAGTATCTAGTATGAAGTATCTTATATCAAGTGTTGAGGAAAATAACCAATACATATAAATTTGAAATTTACAATTTGAAATTATTTCTCGGCGAGAGTAGTACAGTGGCAGTACACCAGCCTTCCAAGCTGGCCACGCGGGTTCGATTCCCGTCTCTCGCTCACTAGCCAAGTTTCAAGGTCATAAACAAGGTTCAAGGTTCAACCTTGCCAAGCCTTGCTACAATTTTGAGGTTTTAACTTATGCGAAAAACCATTTTTGTCAACGAAGAATATTATCATATTTATAATCGCGGAGTAGATAAGCGAAAAGTTTTTATGGATAAGGAGGATTATCTTAGATTTTTAAGAGCAATGGAGCTTTTGAATGATAAAGATACAGGATTGATGCGGTTTCAAAGAAATGTCCAAAAAAATCCTTTCAAGATTGGGTCTTCTGGTGTTCGAAAGTTGAACTTTAAAAAGAACGCTGAGCCACTGGTGGAAATTGTTGTTTATTGTTTGAACCCTAACCACTATCATTTTATTTTAAAACAACGAGAAGAAAATGGCATTGTTAAATTTATGCAAAAATTGGGAACATCATATACGATGTATTTTAACAAGAAACGTGATCGCTCGGGAGCGCTTTTTCAAGGAAGATTCAAATCAATTCGTATTGATTCCAATGAATATCTGCTTTATCTTTCGGTATATGTGAATAAAAACCATTTTATTCATGGCTATGAAGGAAATGATTGGATGTATTCCAGCGAACTGGATTATCTAGGGAAAAGAGATGACAATTTATGTAAAAAAGATATTATTTTAGAACAGTTTCGCGACAAAAAGGATCACAAGGAGTTTATGGATAGAACTGCGGCGCATTTAAGAGGCAAAAAAGAAATACAGAAGTATTTATTGGAGTAAATTACTGCCGGCAAGGTTGGCAAGGTTCAACCTTGCCATTGCATTCAATTAAATTTGTGCTATGGGGAAATATGAAATGGATATCGTTATTCAATATCCCAACGTATCAATATCTTTAAGAGAAAAAAATAGAAAAATAGATTTTATGAAATGGAAAGATAAAAATGACATGTCTGTAAAACTATTAGCTGCTATTGACATATTATTAAAAAAGAATAGACTGGGAATAGTTGATCTCACGAAAGTAAATGTGGTGTCTGACTGCCAGTCGTACACGTCAACCAGGATAGCCAAGGCCGTTGCAAAAACGGTAAGTTGTTGTCTTGCTTGACATCATTCTTGTTCTTTTGTACAATCAAAAATTGTTTTGGTAAGTAAAGATCGTTATCTTGATCCTGCTTCAGCGGGAGGAGGAGTTGTTTTGCAGACAGTTCCTTAAAGACAACAAGCAAAGGAGGTTTTTCGAGCAAGCTCTAAACGCGGCATATCGTGGTACACAAAAAAGGTAGTTGGATAAAGAATGTGTTAAGGGAAGCGCATTTCTATTCTATTATCTCGTTAATAGGGTGTTTGAAACAATTGAACAACAATTATTCCTCAAGGCCAAAAAAATTGGTCTCCGAAGTAATCTTTCGTGCATCGAATCCAATGCATGACCATGTCTTCTAACAATTTAGTTAATTATAGTTAATCAGTGATCCTGGTTGCTTTTTTGTGTTTATAGGAATGGCTTCCAAACTAGCTTTCTGTCTTATCGGTCTCGCTCGTGCTGAGCGGTACGGACAGGCAGGCAAGCGATAAGGCGAGTTCGGAAGCAATCCCTTATAAGCGGCCGGTAACCTTTAATATATGAAAAACGCCGAAAAAGGCCTTGTTGTAAAATCACGTTTTAGGGCACAATCCAGCCTTTCAAAAAGGAAATTTTTTGAAAGACAGTCAATGGTATCTTTGCCGAACCTCATTGAACCGCAAATACAATCGTATGAGTGGTTCTTAAAAGAGGGATTGAGAGAAATACTTGATGAGATCAGTCCGATAGAAGATTTTACCGGAAAGGAGCTGGAGTTAACATTTGGCGATTATTATCTTGATGAACCGAAATATGATGAGGTAACTGCGAAAGAAAAGAATATCTCGTATGATGCGCCGTTGCGAGTTCAGGCTGATCTGCTTATCAAAAAAACAGGAGAAATTCGAGAGCAAGAAATATTTCTGGCCGATTTTCCGATCATGACGGACAGAGGAACGTTTATCATAAATGGAGTTGAACGTGTTATCGTTTCCCAGCTGATCAGAAGCCCAGGCGTATTTTTTACCATGGCATATCAGAAGGGCAAAAAACTTTTTGGCGCAAAAGTGATTCCGAACAGAGGAGCGTGGCTGGAAATTGAAACAGATTTTAATGGAACAATTTGGGCTAAAATTGACAGAAAACGGAAAGTTCCAATAACTTCCTTGCTTCGGTTGTTCGGTTTGAAAACGGATGGCGATATTTTTAAAGCCTTTGAAGACATTGATAACGGAGAGATATCATACATTAAGGAAACGCTTGAAAAGGATGCAGCCAAGAATCAGGGAGAGGCCTATAAAGAAATCTATAAACGTTTACGTCCAGGCGATCTGGCAACTGAAGAAAACGCAAAGCAAATGATCGATGGAATATTTTTTAGCACTGAGCGTTACGATTTTGGTAAAGTTGGCCGATATCGATTGAATCTCAGGCTCGACATGGACAAAGATGAAAAAAGAGAAGAAAACAGAATTATCGGGGAAGACGAAATAGTCAAAGTGGTGCGAGAGATCATTAATTTAAACAATGATCCAATGGCACGTCCAGATGACATCGACCATCTTGGAAATAGGCGTTTGCGGGGTATTGGCAAATTAATTCAGAACAAAGTTCGTGTCGGGCTGACAAGAATGGTGAGAAATGTTAAGGATAGAATGAGTACGTGTGATGTTACAACAGTTGTTCACGGACAGTTGATCAATCCTCGGCCGGTCGCGGCGGCAATTAAAGAATTTTTTGCTTCATCTCAACTTTCTCAGTTTATGGACCAGGTTAATCCATTAGCTGAACTGGAACACAAAAGGCGTTTAAGCGCGATGGGTCCCGGCGGCCTCACGCGTGAACGGGCGGGATTTGAAGTTCGAGACGTGCATAATTCCCATTACGGAAGGATATGTCCGGTACAAACACCGGAAGGTCCGAATATCGGACTGGTCGGACATTTGGCCTGCTACGCCAGAGTGAACGAGTATGGTTTTTTGGAAACACCTTACAGAGTTATTAAACGAAAGATCGAAAAAAAGAGCCAAGATGCTGTTGGGCGAATTACCAACGAAAATGTTAAATCGAAAAGCGGAAGCACGCTTTTTAAAAAAGGGGAAAAGCTAACGGAAGACAACGTTTCTAAACTAAAAAAATCGGCAAAAGATTCCATAAAAGTTATTCCATTCGTAACAAATGAAATAGAATATCTCAACGCCTCATTTGAAGAAAAGCAAAATATTGCCCATGCCGGCGTTGGAATTGATGAAGACAGCAATATCACCTATTCTATAGTGGAGGCAAGGGTCAAAAGTGAAGCAACAACGATCGATGCCGATAAGATCGATTACATGGATGTCTCAGCGAAACAATGTATCTCAATTGCCACCGCGCTCATTCCTTTTCTTGAACATGACGACGCAAACAGAGCGCTTATGGGTTCGAATATGCAGCGGCAGGCTGTATCGTGCATTGAACCGGAATCTCCTCTTGTCGGTACGGGGCTTGAAGATAAAGCAGCGGCTGATTCCGGGCAAGTAGTGCTTGCGAAGGAAGACGGGGAAGTTATTGAAGTGGATGCCGATCATATTGTGGTCAAAGAAGCATCATCAGGAAAAGGCAGAAAAACCAACAAGCGAATATATAGACTGCAAAGCTTTGAGAAATCGAATGCATTTACAAGCATGAACCAAATTCCTCGCGTGGCGAAAAAGCAAAAAGTCAAAACGGGGGACTTACTGGCTGACGGCGCGTCAACCGATCATGGAGAATTGGCGCTTGGAAGAAATGTGCTCGTTGCGTTTATGCCATGGGAAGGCTACAATTTTGAAGATGCGATCATTATTTCTGAAAAACTTCGGCACGATGATCGTTATAGCTCAATTCATATTGAAGATTTTTCTGTTGATGTTCGCGATACAAAACTTGGACCTGAAGTTGTAACTCGTGACATTCCAAATATTGGCGAGGATCGCCTTAAAAATCTTGACGAAACCGGTATTATTCGAATCGGAGCCGAAGTTAGCTCCGGTGATATTTTAGTTGGCAAAGTTACTCTTAAAGGAGAAGGAGACCTAACTGCTGAAGAACGATTATTGAGGGCTATTTTTGGAGAGAAATCTCGAGATGTAAAAGATACTTCGCTTTATTTGCCGCATGGGAAAAGCGGAAAGATTGTTGACATTAAGATCTTTTCCCGGGAACAGGGGGATAAATTGCC
>DAOUPS010000110.1 GCA_030626045.1 bacterium
AACAAATATGAAATTGATAAAAAGACAGGTCTTATTAAACTTGATCGAGCAATGAAGAGCGCACAGGACTATCCTTTTGACTACGGATTTGCTCCTCAGACACTTTGGGAAGATGATGATCCGCTTGATGTGGTTGTTTTGACAACTTATGCTCTTGTTCCCGGTATTTTAGTGATTGTTCGCCCGGTTGGTGTGATGAGGATGATTGATGGCGGAGAAGGAGATGACAAGATCATTGCTGTTCCGGTCGAAGATCCTCGATGGAACGATATTCAAGATATTGAAGACGTTAACAAGCATACCATAAAAGAGATCCAGCATTTTTTTGAAACATATAAAGCGATCGAAAACAAAGAAGTTAAAATAAGTGGATTTGAGAACAAAAAAGCGGCGGAGAAAGCGGTAAAGAAAAGTGTGAAATTATACAAAGAAAAATACGGAGATAAGCAATAAAATATTTATTTGCCATGGCACAGAAACAATCATCAAAGAACAATAATACAAGCCAAGCAGTTATTGAAAAACTTCCCGAGTCGGAGGTTAAGTTGACGGTCACTGTTCCAAAAGAGGTATTTGAAGAACACGTTAAGGATGTAATTAATCAATACGGCCAGGAGATCAAATTAGACGGATTTCGCTCTGGAAAAGTTCCGGCTAAAATTATTGAGAGGACTGTAGGCAGTGAGAAGATCCTTCATGAAGGAGCGGAGGAAGCGGTAAAAAAAGCATACGTGAATGTTATTTTAGATGAAAAAATCGGGGCGATTGGAGAACCAAAAATACAGATCGTTAAAATCGCACGAGGCAATGACTTTAAATTCACGGCGATTGTCGGTGTTCTTCCGGACGTGAAATTCAAAAAATGGAGAGATGATGTTAAGCGAATCAACGAGAAATTCAAAAAAAAGGAGATCAAAGTTGATGAAAGTGAAGTGGACAAAGAAGTTGCTTTTTTGGCAAAACAAAGGGCGAAAATTATTACTGTTAACAGAGGGGCAAAAGAAGATGATCAAGTTGAAGTTGATTTCGATGCATCGCAAGACAATATTGTCTTGGAAAACGGAACTGCGAAGAAGCAGCTGATCGTTATTGGTGAAAAACGTTTTGTTCCCGGGTTTGAAGAGAAATTAATTGGAATGAAAGCAGGAGATGAGAAGGAGTTTGATTTGACATTTCCAAAAGAATATCATGCGAAGCATCTTGCAGGAAAGAATGTGACATTTAACGTAAAAGTAAATCTTGTCCAAGAACGGCAGATTCCTGAAATAAACGATGAATTTGCATCGGGAATAGGTAAATTTAAGGATTTGTCGGAGCTGAAAAAGAATATTCATAAAGGGATAGAACATGAGCAGAAACAAAAAGTTAAGGACGAACAAAAGAGGGAAATTATAGATGCGATTACTGAAAAAACAGAACTGGACGTTCCGGAAGTATTAATTAACCGGGAGATTGAAACCATGATGGCTGAGCTTGAGTCGGATATTGGCAGGATCAATTTGAATAAGCAACAATATTTTGAGCAGCTCAAAACTACCGAAGAAAAACTGAAAGAACAATGGAGAAGGGATCAAGCGCCGAAACGCGTCAAAGCTGCGCTGGCTGTTCAAGAAATTGCCAAAGAAAATGAAATTACTTCTGAAACGAAAGAAATCGAAGAAGAGATGAACAAGATATTGCAATATTATAAATCACTTGGGCAGGCTGAGGATAAACTGGATAGCAAGCGGCTTTTTGAAGCGACAAAAGGCAATCTGATAAACAAAAAAGTGTTCCAGTATCTAATGAAGATATAACTGAGCCGGAAATTGGCCGCATAATACACGCTTGCATATTTGTAAATCGTAATTCTCAACAACAATGCTTATACCTACAGTTATTGAAAAATCCCAATTTGGCGAGCGAGCTTATGATATCTATTCACGCTTGCTCAAAGAACGGATTATTTTTCTTGGAACTCCGATCAATGATCAGGTTGCTAACGCTGTTATTGCCCAGCTTCTCTTTCTTGAGTCACAAGACAGGAGTGGAGACGTTCGGCTCTATCTGAATTCACCCGGAGGAAACGTTTCGTCAGCGCTGGCGATTTATGACACAATGCAATTTGTTAAATGCGATGTTTCAACGATATGCATGGGTATGGCGGCATCAGCAGGAGCACTATTGCTTTCGGCCGGCCAGAAAGGAAAGCGTTTTGCTTTACCGAACAGTGAAATAATGATCCATCAAATAATGGGCGGTGTTGAAGGGCAGGCGACAGATATTGATATTCACGCACGACACATCCTTAAACTCAAGGAAAGGCTTAATAAAATTCTTGCCAAGCATACCGGTAAAAAATTGAGTAGAATCGAAAAAGATGTCGAGAGAGACTATTTTATGAGCGTCGAAGAGGCGAAACAGTATGGGATTATTGACAAGATCATTAAGCGATAAGGATCTTATTGACACTAAACGTATTTCCGGATAGACTAGGCTGTGTTTTCAGTTAATTGGCCATAATTATTTATTTAAAATAGAAACATGTTAATCATTCGATTCTCACGCGTTGGAAAGAAAAATCATGCTCAATACAGAGTGGTGCTTGCGGAAAGATCATTCCCTGTTAAGGGGAAGTTTATTGAACGGTTTGGAAGTTATGATCCGTATTTAAAGATTGCATCTCTTAATGCTGATCGTATCAAGTATTGGGTCAAACAAGGAGCGGGATGTTCGGACTCGGTGCATAATCTGCTTGTTAGAGAAGGAATTATTGAAGGAGGAAAACGAAAGGTTTGGATAAAAGCCAAGAGAAAGAAAGATGAAGAAGAAGCGGGAAAAGGAGAAAAGGGCGGGATCAAAGAATCTTTAACGGAGCCGGATGTCCAAGAGAAAGAGGAAATAAAAGAAAAATCCGAAGAAATCAAAGAAAAAATCAAAGAAGAAAAGAAAAAAGAAAAGTACGGAGAAGAAAAACCTAAAAAGGAGGAAGAATCTGAAGACAAGAAAGAAGAATCAGCCAAAGCAGAAAGTGTAAAGAAAG
>DAOUPS010000061.1 GCA_030626045.1 bacterium
CGTCGCGAGTTTAAGGTATATCCATTAAACCCTTCTCGCTGTCTTTTTTCACAAACGTCCGTCATAGTTTTTCCGCGTCCCCCACGGCCGCGACATAATTGCAAAAGTCACATTCTTCATCAGCATCCGGAATTTCATTGCTCATTAAACATTTATGGGCATTTGTTATCGTTTTTTCCACCCAGCTGTCATTACCCTTGTACGGAATAATCGTTACATCAAATTCCAATTTCCCGTCAAAGGCTTCTTTGTCCGTATCACCATTACAATAGACAAAATAACCAACATTAGAAACTTCAAACCCGTTCTGCCTTAAAAGCCATTGATAAATTTCCATCTGCCTTTTATATCCGATCTGCCAATCAGCATCCAAATTTACTTCTCCATTTTTTGAAGTAGCCTTATAATCCACTATTATCAATTCACCGTTCGGTTTTCGCCAGATATCATCTACTGCTCCAAAAATTATTAAATTTGTTTTTTTGTGATGAAATTGGACTCCTTTAAAGTTCTCTCGCCACTCGTCAATTTTTTCGTGATCAAACGGCACCGCGTCAATTTCGTAAGTCTTCATTAAGGGATGAGCTGTTTTATTGGTTCTGTGAATGTCAAATTCTTTTTTTAAGAGCGTATCAATGGCAGTGTTAAGATTGAACGGATAGCCCGGCAGTCTTCCGGTGCCGAGCCTTCTATCCAAATAAAAACACTTCGGACAATTCAAAAACAGATCAAGCTTCGAGCGGCTCAATTTGAACGGTTCTTTCGATTTCGGGTCAAAAATATTTCTGGTTCGTTTTGGATTGTAGTATTGGGACATGTTGTTATTCTAAATATCTTGATGCCAATTTTTTGAATATAATTCTTTAGAGTCAAATTCTCCTTTTTCTATTATTTTTCTAACTATCAATGGATATTTTATTCTTACTTTATATCCACTATCTTTATCTTTCATCTCCATTTCTAGTAACTGAAGATAGACTGTTTTTTTCTGTTCCTTCATCAGTTCTTTGGCAATTTTAAAATTGAAAAGTTTGTGTAATTTTTTCGCAAACGGGGCATTTATCGGTGTAAGTAATCCGGCAGCCTTGCTGGCCGTCAACGATATAATAAGTGATGGCTTTTTCGGAATTGTCTCCCGGAACAACATTTTTCGCGAATTTAATGGCGGAATGGGAATTTACGGTGGTATTCTCTGCCTTCGCTCCTCTATCTTTTAGATTTTGAATTTCCCCGATTTCATCAAGCGATCCTTCATATAAGCAAAGAATATCAATTCCGTAAATTTCGTTTTTTGTCTGGTTGGCTGAATATTCAGATCTTTTTGAAGAAAAATTATTTAGATTTACAGAAGCCGGCGGCGGCGGACAACAAGCGTCTTCCATAAAATACCAATCGTTAGGATATTTAATTTGGTAGCCATACTTTTCATTCTTATATATCTGCCAATCGTTCGATATTTCTTCGCTTGGTTTCGCTTGATCATTTTGGATCTGCTGATTTTCTTCGCTGGAACTGTTTTCGGAAACAGAAACTTGATTTTGATCGCCATTTTGGCAGCCGACAAATAAAAACAGAGAGCATACCAGAATTGTTACCAGAAATAATTTGTTTTTCATTTTTTTTACTACTTATTTTTATATCCCAATGATACTCTTTATCTAACTCAGAGTAAAGCTTTTAAGCCATTTTTCGCCCAATTTCGCTCATATGTGGTCCTTCCGGTTTATTGATGTTCACATACAAAAAACCGGAGCTTTTCGGCTTCGGCTTCACCATTAGCGATTCCTTTTTTCTTTTTCTTATGTTCTTCTTGCGCTCAAGTTCTTTGATAATTTGCTCTTTAGAAAAGCCATTATCCACCATAAAGTTCTTCAACTTATCAACAGAACTAATATTTTCAGTGTTCAATCCTTCTCTTGGTTAAAAATCAGTTTTCTGCGTACCAGTCCTGGGGATCAATGTTAAAAATTGTTTTTCCGCCGTTGACTTTTACGTCAATGGGTTTGTGTGATTTACACTCAACATCCATCCCGCAAGTGACAAATTTTGAGTAATAAGCCTTGTAGTTTTTGTCGAGTTCGGCACCAGTACTTTTTGGATCCGTGAGTTGGGCATAGACATTATATGTTCCTGCCGGAATCTTTATTGAGTAACCAAATCCATACATGTATTTTTCATCTTCGATCATCTCATAGGTGCAAAATTCTTCTTTCGTTTTTTTGTTTTTAGCGCAAACTCCCATTTCCGGGATGAAATCGCTTGGGTATGAGAGGGAACCGTCAATTATTCCATAATATTTCGCGTAATTTTCCTGCATTTTATTTGCATCGCTAGACGGCAATGTTGCGGTTTTTTTCAAAAGGGCAGACCCGAGCAAAAACACAATAAAGAAGATAAATAAGACAAGCAGTGCAACAGTTATTTTTAATTTGCGGACAGTTTTGCTTTTAGCCTTCTTTTTCGTATTTTGATTGGCTTCTTTTTCTGTATCAACTGCGTTGGACTCCTCTGATTTTTGAGAATTTTTCAATGGGACAGATTTTTCTTTTTTTGCTCCTTTCATGCTTGTTTAGCTAATTTTTATTACTGACCATCCCTTGATAAATTCTTTGACGGTTGTTGTTTTCTTGAAATAAGGGTCCAGAACTTTTGCGTTCAAAAGGCGCGGATCGACATTCTTGAGGTAATTCTTTGTCATTCCGCCCTTTTGAGTCTTTGTTATGAGCTCACTCACCATGTCAGCCCATGCGATATTGGAAATTCCTTTAGGCCGGATCATAAGACCAACGTGGTTCAAAATATTGCCATATTTTTCACCGGTAATGGAAAGCATTGCCTCGCTGCGCAGATCCTTTTTCCCGTTCAGCTTTGTGTCATTAGTAAGATTTCGTTCGAGCCATTGCATGGAATCCCCGCATCTGCCAAATTTATATGTATCGACAAAATCCGCGCTGTTGCCATAGCCGTGGTCCAAAATTGCTACCATATGCTGCCACCAAAATTGCGGATCAAGCAAGCTTGTTCTTGTATCAATATCTTTCACCATGAACCGGAACCATTTGTCGATCTTTTTATCATCAAGCAAAGCGTCTATTTCTTCTTCGGAATATTTATAGCCAAGCTGTTGGCGGATTCTCTCCCTTTCTTCTTGTCTTGAAATTGTTGTTTTCTTTATCAATGAACCGGTTTTTGGATCGAACTCATGAGTTGTCAGCTTGTCTCCGTTTTGTGAAATGGTTTTGACAAGCATATTGTTATTTCCGCGAATATCGACAACACATTTGCAGACAGGATATTTACCTGATGCTTCAAGAACTTCGTCATAGCGCCCTCCCATTTTCAATTTTTCACAATATTGTTTGCAGGTGCGTTTTATTGCTGCTTGTATTGACAGTGCCGGCCTCACTGTTGAAGTGGAGGCAATGTTGATTTTTGTGTTTTTATCTTCCGGGGCTGTGCCGGAACTCTTTTCTCCTTTTTTTGTTTTTTTCTCATCATCTTTGCCGGATTCTTTCTCTGTTTTGATGCCGGGACATTCTTCATCGTGGTGAACACATGCATAGACACATCCCGGACAGGATTTATGATCGGAGGGGTAATAACACTCTTTGTTGGGATCTGCCGGATTCTCATGTATACTGCCCGATGAGCCGCAAACGCAATTTTGCGTATATCCCCAGTGAGCATCTTTGATGTCATTGCAGTTTTTTTGAACGCAACCGACTCCTGATCTTGGCTTCCATTCATATCCGGGCTTGCAATCATCCGCTCCGAGCGCTGACGTATTTTTGACAAGGAGAAAACCAAGACAAAAAAAGATCAAAAGAAAGAAGTTTTTAAGCGGTTTTGACATATTTTTGCAAGTTATTATGAGCGGAGTTTCTTAGAACTTGGAGTGAGATCGCATGGAGCTTAATTTCTTACTTCTTCCGCACTTCGGCTCCGGTTTTTTCCAGTTCCACGGTGATTGCTTCAATTCTTTTATCCACTTCATCGCTTGTCAGCGTTCCGTCCTCTTTTCCGAAAACAAGATGGTAAGCCAATGATCTGCGTTTTTTGTCTTTATCAATATATACATCAAATAATTTTGCTTCGATAAGTTCGTCTCCCGCCGCTTTCTTGATCGTTGAAACGCATACTGCCGATTCGGTTTTGTTGTCCGTGAACATGGAAATGTCGCGTAGAATTTCAGGATATTTTTTCAGCGGTTGGTAAATTTTTTCGGAACGGGACAGTTCATAAAGCATTTCAAAATCAATTTCAAACACGATCGCCTGTTTCTTGATCCCGTAATTTTTAAGAACTTTTGAATTAACCTCTCCTATAAAACCGAGGTCTTTTTTATTGGCCGTGATCTTCGCGGTTCGCGTTAAATGATAAATATCATTGTCCATTTCATCTATTGAACTGAATTGGGCATCCGAACCGGTTATTCTCTTTAGCAATTCTTCCAATCGCCCTTTAGCTTCGTAGAATAAAGACTTACCGTTTTTTTCATCGTAAACAGCTCCCGCCAGCGTATTGAATTCTTTTGGCTGGTTATCCGATCCTCGATGGAAAACCCTTCCTAGCTCGAAGATGCTAAAATTCGGATAATTCTTTTTGTTGTGCGAAACATTCTTTAAAATGCCGGGAATTAATGAAACACGCGTACTGGAAAGCTCTTGGCTGAGCGGGTTTTCGATTTGAAAGCATTTGTCCCGCAAACCGCAAATATCAATGTCATCCTGCCCGTAAAAAGAATAATTAGTTACTTCATCAAATCCCAGACCGGCCATATGCTCTCTTAATTCCCACTCAAATTCTCGTTTTGAATTCACTGGCGCGATCTTCACCGGAGCAACCAGAGCCGTTTCCGGAATTTTTTCATATCCTGCCATTCTACCTATTTCTTCGATCAGATCTTCCCCGCCTTCAATATCCAATCGCCAATACGGCACCAGGACTTCCAGTTCATTGTTCTTGATCTCATTCGTTTCAAACCCCAAGTTATTCAAAGTTGCGATCATTTCTTTTTGGTCGATCTCATAGTCTAAAAGACTTTCAACGGATCGCGGTTGAAATTTCAGTGATTGCTTTTCTTTTTTGGAAGTATCAATATCAACAATTTCTATAAGATCCGCACCGGCATGCTCTTTCAAAAGTTCGATTGCCCGCGCCATGGCTCGTTGGGCCAGTACCGGACTTAATCCTTTTTCAAAACGCATTTGTGATTCCGTGGAAAGCGCGTGGCATTGCCTGCTTTTTCTTATGCGAAGCCTGTTGAAATTGGCCGCTTCCAAAATAATATCCGTTGTATCGTTTGAAATTCCGGAATATTTTCCACCTTTGATGCCTGCCAGAGCCAGCGCCTTGCCTTCATCCGCGATCACAATGTCCCTTGTATCCAAATCAATATTCGTTTCATCAAGCAGTTCCAGTTGTTCATCTTTTTTGGCTTTTCTGACTACAATTGAAACACCGTTTTTCTCAATTCTGGAATGATCAAAAGCATGAAGAGGATTTCCGATCTCAAGCATTACATAATTCGTTACATCCAC
>DAOUPS010000043.1 GCA_030626045.1 bacterium
TATACTTCACAATAGCCGAATTTTCTCCATCAAATTTCAAATACCTGCCAGCCTGATCTTGGTAGTCTTTTGCGTTTTTCAAAACCTCTTCCCGTGTAAGTTTTTTTCGCGTCGCGGACTTATCAGTCGGATCTCCGATCATCCCAGTAAACTCACCGATCAAAAAGATCACTTCATGCCCTAGATCCTGAAATTGGGAAAGTTTGTTGATCATAATCGCGTTTCCAATGTGCAGAGAATCAGCGCTGGGATCAAAACCGCAATATAGCCGGATTCTTTCTCCGCTCATAAGTTTTTTCTTGAGCAATTCTTTATCGGGATAAATTTGCTCAACACCCCTCACAAGCAACTCGTCAATAAGCTGTTTATCTGTTTGAACTTTTGTCATTTGAGTATTTGATGGGACTGTTTCCAAACCAGCTTCGTTAGCAAAAATTAGGAAATTTTATTCACAGCGAAAAAATAAAATCCTTAGTTATGCATTAGCATAGGTAATAATTTTTTTCGAAGCTGTGGGTAAAATTAACAACTTTTGGTAGGAGCTGGTTTGGAAACAGTCCCTTAATTAGTTGACATACGCCCGTTTTTTGGATCGTTCCAGATTTCGTAGCCATCGACCGCCGAAAATAGTATGGCTTTTGTGTCCGATCTCAACATCACAAAAACAATACTTCTCGGCATCGGACTCATCACAACAACAAACACAATTCTCTCTAACCGCCACAAAGACCAGCATTCCGAGCGAAATAACCGCAAACCCTCCGAAACACAACGCGAACATTATTATGAAAATATGGATTAGCCGTGATATTTTCCGTCCTCACCCCTACTTTACTCTTATGGTGCTAAAAATCAAAGTGTTATCTATGTCAGCCATAGGCTGAAATTTTGAATTATGAATGAATTTTCAATTAAAATTGACGAATTTATTCATTCATTTCGAATTTTAAATTTTAAATTTCAAATTACCCCTCAACACTTAATACAATATACTTAATACTTAATTTGCGCCTTAACCCTCCGCACTCCGGCGCTTGAACTTTTTTCCTTGGTAATTTTAAATGTTCCTTTGATGTCTCCGGTATTTTTCACGTGCGGACCTCCGCAGATCTCTTTGGAGTAATCACCGATATCATAAACTTTTACTTTGTCTCCGTACTTACTGTCAAAGGCTCCCTCCGCTCCCTGTTCCTTGGCTTCGCTGAGATCCATTTCTTTCGACTCAACATCGACTTTCGCTTGGATCGCTTCGTTGACATGATCCTCAACAGCCTTGATCTGATCTTCGGTCATTTTTTCCGGATGGGAAAAATCAAATCTGATGCGCTCACCGTTGATGTTCGACCCCCTCTGATGAACGTGCCCGCCCAAAACTTTTCGCAGTCCTGCCAGCATTAAATGCGCCGCGGTATGCAATTGAGTCGTTTTCTCCTTTGTGTCAGCCAATCCTCCTTTGAACATTCCGGCACTGGCTGTGCGTGAGAGTTCTTGATGTTTTTTGAATAATTTATCAAATTCTCCTTCATTAACAGTCAGCTCTCTGCATTGCAGCTCTTCTTGGATCATTTCTAACGGGAATCCATGCGTTTGAAAAACATAAAAAGCTTTCTCAGTGTCTACATCAGTTGTTCTTGGTGGAATCTCATCTTTCCTAAGAATTTTGAATCCTGTTGGAAACATTTTTTCAATCACTTTCAATCCTTTCTCTAAAGTATTCCTAAATCTTTTCTCTTCTTTCGAAGTTTCTTCAATAACTTTGTTATCAGTTACTTCCGAATACGCTTCCGCGTAAATACTCTGCACAATTTTAGCAATTTCTATTGTGAAGTTCTCTTTAATTCCCAGCATATGCCCTTGACGCACTGCGCGTCTGATCAGTCTGCGTAAAATATATCCTCTCTCCGTATTTGAAGGCTCAACGCCATCGGCAACCATAAAAACCGCGGCTTTGATATGATCGGCGACAACTCGCATTGCCTTAGTGATTATTTCCGAACTTCCATATTTTTTCCCGGAAAGATCTTCGATCTTTTCAATTATCGGCCAAAATAGTTCTGTTTTATAACTGTCATCAATCCCGTTAAGCGCCGCGAGAACTCTTTCCAATCCCATTCCGGTATCCACGTTCTGCTGAGCCAATTTTTCAAAAGTGCCGTCAGCTTTCTTGGTGTACTGCATAAAAACGTTATTCCAAATTTCAACCCACAGATCGTTATCATCATTGAAACTTTTGGGAACTTCCTTTGGATCACCGACCCAATAGAACATTTCCGTATCCGATCCGCAAGGTCCCGTTTCTCCGGCCGGACCCCACCAGTTATTTTCCTTGGGCAGTTTTGCAATTCTTGTTTCCGGAAGTTCGTTGTCTTTGAAAATGTCTTTCCATGTATCATACGCCTCTTCGTCAAATGGAGCATCTTTATCTCCGGCAAATACCGAAACCGCCATTCTGTTTCTGTCCAATCCAAGCCATTTTGGATCAATCAGGAACTCCCAACTCCACTTAATAGCCTCTCTTTTAAAATAACCGGCTCGGCCAATCCCGTCGGATTCGAACGGGTCTCCCAAAGACCAGTTCCCGAGCATTTCAAAGAACGTGTGGTGTGTCGCGTCCCCTACTTCGTCAATATCAACAGTGCGAATACATTTTTGTATGCTTACCAGCCGTCTCCCTTTGGGATGCTTTTCTCCCATTAAATACGGCACTAACGGCTGCATGCCCGAATTGATAAATAACGCCGTTGGATCATTTTCCGGAATCAGGGAAAAAGAAGGAATTACGGCATGTTCCTTTCCTTCAAAGAAGTTCAGATATTTTTTTCTCAACTCATCTGCAGTCATCACATGCATTTATTGCTTAGTAAAAAGCGATCTATACACCCATAATATCGCAAATACCGAAAAATTCAATAGCAACGCCGATATTCAGTCTGCCAATCATTTTTTAAAATGTCCCACTTCCGTTGATTCTCCCATACTGAAACGAGTTTGCCGGTTTTAATTTAAAATTTAATTCATTTTAAAATTCACCCTGTTAAATAATCGCGGAGCGAATTTAACGGGGTGAATTTTAAATTTCAAATTGTAAATTTCAAATTATTCCTAATACTGAATACTTCCGCGTCTGTGGATAACTTTCCCAGAAAACACTTGACATCACATTTCGTTCTGTTAATATGTATATATCAACAACAAGCACCCAGTACCTCCCCCAAGCTAAATCTCAACGTAGAGCTCAAAAGAACCCTATTTCACAAGAACCTTAGGGTTCTTTTACTTTTAGTTTAAAGAGTGGACTGCGCTAGTGCGAGTTTGGCTTGCCTCGCCATGGTAGAGAGCCTAGTCCGCCGTATTGGAGGATAACTCGGACCAGCGTGGTATACGAAAAAAGCGACTTTGGCCGCTTTTTTTATATCTCCCCCGCTTTTTTTCTCGTATTAGCCCTTTAGCTTCTCTTTTAACAATTTCATCACAACTTGAGGATTAGCCTTGCCTTCGGTCATTGACATTACTTGTCCCATAAGAAATTTTATGGCGTTTTCTTTGCCGCTCTTGTAATCTTCAACGGGACCGGGATTGCCTGAAAGCACTTTATCAACAATTGCATTCAGCTCTTCTTCGCCCGATGTCTGTTGGAGACTTTTTTCTTCAATTATATGTGAAGGGTATGCTCCGGTATTGAACATTTCTTCAAGAACCACTTGCGCCGTAGATGAATTAATATCCCCCTCATAAACAATTTTTATTAATTCCGCAAAATTTTCCGGAGTTATTTTCATTTTTTCGAATCCTTTTTCACTTTCAAAAATTCTTTTCTGCAATTCTGTAATAATATAGTTTGCCGCCAGCCGATAGAGCTTTGTTTTGTCCTCTTCGTTAAACTCATGGCCTTCCTCGCTCATCCAGTTTTCAAGTTCACTGCTGACATTTTCAAAATAGTTCGCCAGATCCTTACTTGTAACAAGTACATCTGCGTTCTCCGGTTTTAGTCCGTATTGCTTGACAAAACGCCCGCGCTTTTCATATGGCAACTCCGGAAGTTTTTCCCTCAGTTCATTAACATACGCATCTTCAAAACTGAAAGGAAGAATATCAGGCTCCGGAAAATATCGATAGTCATGCGCGTCCTCTTTGCTGCGTTGTGAAAAAGTCTGTCCATTGTCATCATTCCATCCTCGCGTTTCTTGGTCCACTGACCCTCCCTCAAACAATACTTCTTTTTGCCTTTTGATCTCAAATTCAATTCCTCTCTCGACCGCTTTAAATGAGTTAAGATTTTTAAGCTCAACTTTTGTCCCGGATAAAGGATCTTCACCAGTCTCATACAGTGAAATATTGGCTTCACACCGCATTTGCCCTTTTTCCATATCGGCCGGTGAAATTCCAATATATCGAAATAATAGCCTAAGCTCTTCACAAAACCGCTTGGCTTCCTGTGCGGAAACAACATCCGGCTCGGTAACCAGCTCCATAAGCGGTATACAAGAACGATTAAAATCAACTAAAGTTTCACCGTTCTGATGCATTAACTTGCCGGTATCTTCTTCAAGATGAATACGGGTTATCCTCACTCGTTTTTTTCCGCTCTCAACCCCGCTACTGTTTCTTAGATGAATATCAAGAAATCCCTGAGAACATATGGGCTGGTCATATTGTGAGATCTGGTATCCTTTCGGCAGATCGGGATAAAAATAATTTTTTCGGTCAAACTTTGATTCCTTGGCAATCGAACAGTTAAGCGCCAGCCCGGCTTTTGCAACAAATTCAATCGCTTCTTTATTGGGAACCGGAAGCGCCCCGGGCTGACCGGTACAAACCGGACAAATATTCTTATTCGGTTTTCTCTCCTGGCCCATTCCGTTCACACACCCGCAGAACATTTTGCTTTTTGTTGCGAGCTCAACATGCACTTCCATTCCAATTGTCGGACGATATTCTTTCATGTGATTGATAATTATTAGCTGGGATTCGAAATTTCCTCGATCCTACTTTCCATTTTTCGGAGCATTTTCTTTGACGATTGTATTTTTTTCATAGTTTCCTCGTATAACGCCATGCTCTCGGATAAGGATAGCTTTCCCTCTTCAATATCTCGAACTGCTGATTCGATTTCTTTATAAACAGTTTCAAAATCTTTCTTTTTTGGATCTTCTGCTGGCATACTTTTTCATTTAAACTTACGATTTATTGTACCTTCAAAATAGCCGTCTTGCAATGTTGTTATAACCAGATCGTTGCAATCTATATCTTTAATGCTTGTTACACGCTTTTGTTTTTTCTCAACGATCGCAAACCCGCGCTCAAGAACATTTTGCGGGTGGATTAACTTCAATGATCGTTCAAAAATATCCATTTCATTAAAAGATCCTTCAATAACCGAACATACCGAACGCCTGCCTGCTTCAAGTATTTTATCAATATTGGCTTTTATCTCATTGATCTTCGATTGCTGTTTCATTTTTGATGCATGCGCAAAATAGCCTAGCTCATTTTGCACGTCATCAATTTTGTGCTTCGTGATCATGCCCATTTGGCGCATATAGTAATCCAATCTTTCACTAATATCCTGTTTTTTAGGAACCGCCAGCTGAGCGGCTTTTGTCGGGGTTTTCGCCCGAACATCAGCCACAAGATCAGACAGCGTCCAATGATCCTCATGTCCGATCGCGCTAACAATCGGAATTCTTGAAGCAAAGATCTCGCGTACGATCTCTTCAGAATCAAATGCCTGCAGATCTTCCAAACTGCCCCCTCCGCGCGCAATGATAAGAGCGTCAACAGGCTTTTTTTTGTTGAAATACTGGATAGCCCGCATAATCTCACTTTTGGCATAAATTCCCTGCACTTTTGAAGGATGAAAAATAATATCCGCGCCTTGCCATCGTTCTTTTATTTCAGCTGTAACATCATGATAGGCGCTTGAATTCTTGCCTGCGATAAGACCGACATTTTGCGGAAACTGCGGAAGTTCTTTTTTATACTGCTCATCGAACAATCCTTCTTTTTTAAGCTTTTCTTTCATTTCCAAATATTTCCGCATTAATTCACCTTCACCAACAATGAATATCTCTCTTACATCAATAACCAGCGAACCGTTCCGCTGAAGCGTCGGATAACCGAATACTTTGATAAGCGCTCCATTTTCCAAATCTACTTTTGATGACTGCCAAAACCCTTGAAAGCACTTTGCCACGGAGTTCTTATCTTTGATGTCAAAATAGCAAAAATTCCTACCGGGAATATCCCTGTAATTGCTCACTTCCCCTTCGACAAGCACCGGCGCCGCGGAAACTAATCCGTTGATAAGCGCGTTAAACTCACTGACGGAAAGCGCTCTGTTGTTTTCTTTAGTTGTAAGTTCGTTCAGATCATTCATGATCAGAGTAATCATTTTTTGTCGAGAATATTGGCTGGAGTAATTTTTATTTTTTATAAATCCTATATTCTACAGCATGCAAAATTTCTCCGTTCATATTCTTTTTGTCATACTCCTTTGCAATTTGACCGCCAAGCGATTCCGGAATTTTTTTACTTGCAATATTTTCCTTATCAACCGGGTAGAGTATATAATCATAATCTAAGTTTTTTTCGGCCCACTTCACAATTGCCGTAATCGCTTCCTTTCCGTATTTATTACCATGCGCCGATCTTTTGATCCAAATCCCAAGTTCCGGATCTTTACGATCAATATGATGCAATCCGGTGCACCCCAAAAATTCTCCCGATTTATTTTCTAGCACGACAAGTTGTAAATTCGAACCTTCCTTCAATCCTTTCACGGATGTTCTAATAAATTCCTCTGTTTCCGAGATATCTTTGGCTGATCGCGGCTCCATAAAAACCGTAACCTCGTCAGTAAACTCTTTAAATATATCTTTCTTGTACTTCAATGATATTGGTTTCAATAACAGGCGCTTCGTTGCTATTTCAACATTCATCAATGATTCACAATTATTTTCCGGTATTTTTTCCATACTCAGCTAAATAAAAAATTATTTGAAAATCAAAACTAAAAACTGCTACTTGTCGCAATCGCAATCGTGATTCCCTCCTACTTTTGGTAAATACCAAGACGCGCTTCTGGTGCCTTCAAGTATATGTATCCAGTTATCGGGCGTACCCTTTTTCTTTTGATCCAGATTTCCGTAGTACGTGCCGTTTTTTATATCAAGAGCTGATATTGGCGGAGAAGTGTTCGACGGAGCTATTTTCGAACATGCAGCTTCGCATGTTATATCTGTTTCATTATTCTCATTCAGTTCCATTCCA
>DAOUPS010000072.1 GCA_030626045.1 bacterium
ACCCCAAAGAATTAAAGGAGATCGTATTAGTATGCTATCATTTCACAAGTGCGGAGACTGGATACTTCCAGGTGTTGATCCAGTGATATGGGATAAATTAAGGCGTGAGGCATTTGAAGAAAATGGGAAGAAAACATGAAAAAGCAGTAAAGTTATGAAGAAAGCAGCTGCTTTTTTCTGCTTACCGCAAAGTGAGGCGACGTGAAGCATGTTGCCTCCTTTTTTATTTTCAGTGGAGTCCTTATCATTTGTTTTGAAACTAATGAATCCCGCCTAAACGGGATCGTTCTCCAATTTGGTGGACAGGGAGACTCGCTCCAGCACAAAAATTTTGTGCTCTTTAACTGTTAAAAGACTTCTGATTTTTGGCAAGCAAATATTGACACGAAATTTGATCTGATGTAGGATTATCGAAGAATATGAAAGAGATAAATGTCAAACAACTCAAGAAAGAACGTGAAAGCATCATGAAATAAGATCGCCGCTGGGGCGGTTTTTTTTAAAACAGTTCATTGTCAATAAAGGGAGGAGCACCAATGGAGAAATGTGAGTCGGTCAAGAATATACTTAGTATCAGCGATCTGAGCTGTGAACAACTGTTCAAAATTATTCTGCCCAAATGCGAGGAAGAGATTTCTTTTGTGGAAAAAAGAATTCCACATGAAAATGATCCGACAAAAAAAGTGCAGTTGCTTTTTACCGAACCAAGTACGCGAACACGCGGGTCGAATATCGAAGCTATAGGGCTTTTGGGATGTAGATGTGACCAAATAGTTGGTGCAGAAGCAAGCGCGCTGGCCAAAAAAGAATCATTTGCCAATACTGCTCGCATGCTGGCGAAATTTAACGCTGATATTCTTGTCGCGCGCACTAAAACAGAAGGTGTGCCAAAGTTTATGGCGGAGCTTCTTGAAAAAAATGGATACCAGTGTGCTGTGCACAACGCAGGAGACGGAACCAATCAGCATCCTACCCAGACAATTCTGGATCTTTTGACACTCAAGCGGCATCTTGGAAGATTAGACAATTTCACAATTGGTTTCTTTGGAGACTTAAAATATGGAAGGACAGTTCATTCGTTGCTCACCGCATTGTCATATCGGTCAGATATCAATGTTGTTTTGGTGGATACGCAAGAGACCAAATTACAAAAGCAGTACAAGGAATTGTTTCCTGCTATAACCGGATCTGACGAAATGGAAGCGCTGGTTGATTGCGATGTCGTTTATGGCGCACGCATCCAAGAAGAGCGCTTTGATTTTGATCCGGTAACGTTAGCGCGTCTCAGAGCCAAGTTCACCGTTACTCCGCAATTATTGAACAGTCTGAAAAGCAATGTCGTTATCATGCATCCAATGCCGTATGTGCAGGAATTCCCACCGGATGTAAGAAGGGATAAGCGAATAATCATAGACGATCAGGCGTGGTGCGGAGTTCCTGTTAGAATTGCGCTTCTCAAACTAAGCTTCGAAAATCTTGAAGCAAGAGTTTTTCCGGAGGATCGTCCAGAAATTGTACTGGACACCGTAGAAAACGTTTCTTTGGCTGAGTATCGTTTGCATAAAGTGCGCAAAGGCGGAGAAGAAAAACAATATTTCTATCCAATCGATTGCGGTACTGTCATTGACCATATTCCGGTCAGTATCGGATCGAAGATCAAACAATTTCTTTTTACGAAAGGGCAATTAAAGAATGAAGGCCCTGTTCATCTTATCGACAGGATTAAGAAGATGCAGCACGGAGAGAAGGAAGTACTAATTCTAAGAAATAATTTTTTGGAGGATAGGGTCAAAATGGCGATTATTTCATTGTCGCCCACAGTTACTTTCAATGAGATCTTGAATGGAAGATTCCGTAAAATCAAGGCGAACATTCCGTCAAAAGTGCGCGGATTTGGAAAATGTCCGAATGCAGCGTGTATCACAAACAACGATCCTGAAGCAGTCCAAACGTTTATTCATATGGGAACAGGCTCTCTGAAGTGCTGGTATTGCGAAAAGGAGTTTCCAAAAGATGAAGCGATATGAGCCAATCTACCCGAAAAAAGAATTGCTTAAATCAGGCATTGACAAAAATATGTCATTGTGCTATGATTTAGCAGATTAGGACAAGAATGTAAACCATACCCAAACACCCAAACGAAGGCATAAAAGGAGCACTATTGTGCACAAGAAACTCACATCATTGGCTTTGGCGATCATTTTCTCATTGAGCCTGGCAGGCGTCAGCTTGGCGGCAAAATGCAAAGGCACCGTCGAATCGGTCGAAGAAGGAAAAGTGATCGTCGTAATCGACGGCAAATGCAAGCTTAAGCCCGGCGAAGCCGTGACGGTCAAAACGAAGAAAAAGGCCATTGAGGGTTGCTAACACGAAGAAAGTAGCCCGAAAAATTAAGAAAGCCGGCGCGATTGAACGAACGCGTCGGCTACTTTTTTACTAAACAGGATTATTGAGCCAAAAACTTTTTTACAGATATTTTAATTTTTGGATATTGATTTTGCCAAACAATGTGCTTGTCTCGTTTGAACCATGTTCGCTGTCGCCTAGCGTAATTGCGTTCAGCTAAAAAGACTTTTTCTTTCAGTTGTTTTTCGTCAATATTATTCCGTAAAAATTCGGGAATCCAAAAATAAGCCAGACCGAAAGATTGGATTTTTTTCCAGCTAAGACCATACTTTTTCTTTAGATCTTTGACTTCTTTTATTATCCCTGACTGCCAACGATTACCCAGCCGTTTCTTAATTTTTTTATCCAGCTTTTCTTGCGGCCAATCAATGCCAATTTGCAAGAATTGATATTTCGAGTTGGCTGTTTTTTTCAATCTTGGAATTTTTCCCAGTTTTTTACAAATTTCAATGGCGCGAATAAGGCGAACTTTATTGTGGCAATCGATTGATCTTGAACGTTCGATGTCAAGTTTTTTCAGTTGCTCAAATAATTGCACAGCTGTTTTTTTGTTAAGTTTTCTACGAAGAGCAAGATCGGGTTTTACTTGCGGCAATGATATATTATCAACAATGGCTGAGATCCAGAAGCCGGTGCCTCCGCAAATAATGGGCAATTTTCCATGATTAATAATGGCGTTAATGGCCTTAAAACAATCTTTTTGAAAATGCGAAATATTATATTCTCCGCGCGGGCTGCGAAAGTCAATGATATGGTGCGGAATTTCTTCCGAAACGAAAACCTTTCTATTTTTTATCTTTTTCCACTCCCCTCTAACCTTGCCTGTTCCCAAGTTCATATTTTTATAGACCTGTCTTGAGTCAGCGGAAATAACCTCGCCGTTAAGATCTTGGGCGAGTTTTATGGCAATAGCTGATTTTCCCGAAGATGTCGGCCCTAAAATGGCGACAACTTTAAATTTCTTGATCACTATTTCGATGTTACCAAACAAAACAGTATTAATCCAATTACAATCCATGTCAAGCGGTGTGGATAATTTTGTTAAATAAAGTTGACAGTTTATTTTAACATGCTACACTCCATTTCATAACGCAACCTACCATGCTTTTAATACACATAGTTACGATGAATTTTTTACCGGTTACAACATATTTGTTTCTTTTTCTCTTTACTATTCTCTGGCTTAGTCAGGTCGGTTTTGGTTTGTCGAGAATAAGGGTGTAGTGCGCGAAATATAATTCTCAATAGTCCAAAGCTGGCTTTATAAAGGCCAGTTTTATTTTTGTTCTTTAAAATTTACTTAATGTTGGTATTTGATGGTTGCTTAAAGAACTTATTAACTGATTGGCAAAAGAGGGAGGACAACAGTATGAATTATGAAGAGTCGGTTGCGAGAGTCAAGCAATTTAGTTTTGAAGGTGAGCATAAAACTGAAGTGCCGTTATTATTACCGAAAGAACCGTTGAGAATCAGAAAAGGCATTTTTGATGCGCTAATTCTCGATTATGCCGGGCTTTTTGACGCTCAAAAGAAATTATTTTATCAGGACGATGAGGTCAGGAGCACTCTCTGTTCGACAGTACCTGATTATATTTCTAAATTATGGCTGGACGATAAGTCCCGTAATATAACAACTCGAAGCATTGCTCGCTTAGATGTGGTTATAAGCCAAGGACGGCCTTGGATTGCTGAAATTGACCTTGTGCCCGGCGGCAGAGGGATCACAGCCGGATACGAAAAACTTTTCCTCGGAGAGTCGAGACTTGTCAGCGCATACAAAGACTTTATTTCTTTCGTTTTATCCAATGTGCGAGACAAAAAACTCTTCTATCTTATTCCTCAAGGGTTAAAAGGATATGACAAGGATTGCTCTTTCTTTGTTGGAGAATGCCAAAAGAAAGGAATTGATATTGAGTTCGGCACGTTAGAAGACTATTCCAGAAAGCCTTTAAGAAACAGGAAAGGCGTCGTGGATAGATTTTATCTCAAGCATGAACTGGACAAAGAAGCCATCTCTGTTCTTACGGGCTTGAAGCACAAAGAGTTTCTGTCGTCTAGAATTTCGTTTTTGGATTGTAAAGCATGGTTTGCTATTTTACACGATCCAAAATATCGTTGGTTTTGGATTGATGAGCTGGGACGCGATGAATTTGAGCGCTTTTTGCGGGTTATTCCCCATACATTTCTTTTAACAAAAGATAATGCCGATATTATAGCGGCATATCCCGGAGCTATCCGAAAACACCTTATTGTTAAATGCGGAGCTCCTGAGCAAAAAGAAATGTGGGGAGCAGTTTCGGTGAATATAGGAAGCGATCATACCAATGTTGGATGGAGGACTTCAATTCAGACACTGGCAGGATTGCATAAGGGAGGAATTTCGAAGATATGGAGAGGCGGCTGTTTTAAACTTCCGATCATTCAGGAATTTCATAAATCGGACGTCTTTCGAGTTCCAGCTGTTCAGAGTAACGGATCAG
>DAOUPS010000109.1 GCA_030626045.1 bacterium
ATAATGGATTTGGATGATGAACTTTTTTCCGAGGAAAATGGAACAAAAGGCTTTTGGGAGCCTGTTAATTTTTATAGGGAGGTTAGTGGCAATATCTATTTTCTCGAGGAATATGATCCTGAAAAAACACCCATTCTCTTTGTACACGGCGCCTTCGGCACTCCCAAAGGTTGGAAGTATTTTGTTAATAATATCGACAGAACTCGTTTCCAACCATGGTTTTTTTATTATCCGACCGGGGCCCGCCTTAATAGTATGTCAAACCTGTTATACTGGAAATTATTGAACCTTCAAATCAAGTATAAATTCGACAGTATGTATATTACGGCGCACAGCATGGGTGGGCTGGTCGCCAGGTCTTTTATTATGGATTATGGGCAATATTTCCCCTCTGTAAAACTCTTTATTTCACTGGCAACGCCATGGGGCGGCGACAGGATGGCCGAATACGGTGTCAAGCAATCTCCCGCGGTAATACCGAGCTGGATAGATATGCTGCCGGAAGGTGAGTTTATCAGATCTTTATACAGAACAAAAATGCCGGAGACTATCAGCTTTTATATGTTTTACGGCCACAGGGGAAATCGCAGCCCTTTTCGATCGAATAATGACGGAACAATTACCCTGTCCAGTCTTCAGGACCTGCGGCCTCAATCCGAGGCTAAAATGAATTATGCATTTAATGAGGACCATACAAGCATTGTTTTCAGCAAGGAAGTGTTGGCCCAGTATAATACGATTATCAATACATTTGACGAAAAACACGACGCATCAATCCAACGATCCGGAGGATACCTTCAGCTCAATTTTTCATATGACTATCCTTTGGACGGAGTAAGGCCCTGGCCAACCCTCATTCTTCGTCCAATCGGCAAAAAGCATGCGGAAACCATAATCCCTTTAAGTGCTGATGATAATGGTAGAATACTTGGTCCTTTTCCTTCCGGGGACTATTCGGCGAGTATTGTTGCAGCAGCTGTTAAACCCGGGAAAAAAGACGTCCCTGTCTCTATTGAGAACAATACAACCAAGGAACTGGATTTTGTTTTTACACCTGACGGAATATTTTCCGGATATGTAACCGCAGCGCTGAAACCGGAAGATCGGCCCGTTGGGATGCCGGCCGATAAATATCTGCCGTCTGATAAAAAAATCACGATACAAACGATTACATTGAAGGGCGCCGGGATTCGCCGGATACTCCATCCACTTGAGGGTGAAGACGTCAATCTTGCTGACTATTTTATTTCACGCGCTGATTTCTGCTACAATGGATATTTCTATTTTTTTGGACTGCCCGCCGGGGATTACGAACTCGTTATTAAAGCTAAGGGCTATAAACCCTTTACAGAAAAATATAATGTCATGCCCGGAAAACAGAAAGACTTCAGGGTTACTGAATTAACACCAGGCAAATAGGGGATTTTTTCAATGTCGTTGAATTTAGCCTAAAGAGGAATATAATTGGAAACTTTCACTGAAGTTAGAGAATTAGCGAAAAATCCAGGTTTTCAAAAGCAAAGGCAGAAAATTCTGTGTGATCTCACTGATGACATGATTGACATGCCTATCATCGACCTCATCAACGGGTTTAACAATTTGCCCTATTGTTTTACTCTGCAAAGCTGTTATGGCCATTTTATCTATAACGGCCAAAAAGATTCTTACAACCTTCAACCTTTACCAGCAAAAGACAGCATTTCCAAAGTGGTGTACAGGATCGCCTACATTGCCTTGTGCATTGAGAACAGTTTTTTGGGAAAAGAGCTATTTGAAGCCTTAAAAAAAATCACGGCTATTGATCCGGAAAACGTTCAATTCTGTTGTGCCGATTGGTTCTGGAAAAGACAAGTCAATTCTTATGCGTTGCAGGTGGAACCAGATAGATTTAAGTGTCAAGACACGGCTGAAATCAATTTCAAGGAGGCGTTGCATATTGAAAAGATACGCAATATATTTTTTATTCGGCTATATGAATTACTAAAAAATGCAAAGGAAAAATGAAATCGGATAGCAAGACAAAACCGACCGACACAAAAAAACGCGCGGGCGATTTGTGGCGTTCTGTTTCCAAGAGGTTCCGTGCAAAGAGACAAACCGAGTAGAACGGCGTGCAAAGTTGCCCTTAACGTTGTTACATTGGGAGCGAAACCGGGAATGGATAGATTCCTTCCCCCCGGCATTGTGCAAGCTACGGAGGAACTGCTTGTTGCTTCCCGGTGCGCTGGGCTCAAGAACTATACGATGGGCCCGTTCCAAGCGAATGGTCTCTATCTACGAAGCGTTCGACTGGATGTTGCCTGGTCAGTTTGAGGCCTTTGCCCATAGAAAGACGTTCTGCGAGCGCCAAGTAAGAGGAGGTATTGGCGAAGGACATGTTAAAGGAAAAGTCGTTATTATTATTGAGGAAGTCCTATGAAAGCAATTGTATGGACTGAATATGGGCCTCCGGATGTTCTTCAACTCAAAGAGGTAGAAAAACCGATTCCCAATGACAATGAAGTGCTGATAAAATATATGCGACAACAGTAGAAACCGGGGGCTGTGAAGTACGAAGGTTCCAAATCCATAACTATCTCTGGCTTCCCTTACGATTGTATTTTGGTCTCATAAAGCCAAGAATAAAAATGGAAGTGTCGATATATTGTTGGGTTTCGTTCCTCACCCCAACATTGATGCATTCAGAGTTGGTTTATCCCTGTTTATAGGTGAAACCCAACACTCCAGGTTTGGGCTGAACAAATACTTAATGCACCCATTTTTGAGGGATTGAAGAAAATGATCGTCTTTTTTGAACTCAGTTATGAATTTTTTTTGCGAACATCACTGAAATGATAACTCGCAGAGAAGCCATGAAATTATTCCTGTCAAACCTGTTAACCATGACGTTATTTGCGCAAAACGGGCGTGCCGCTATTAAAAAATTCATTCATAACCCAGGCCTTTCGAGTGTTAAAAGCGGATTCAAAGGCAATGAAATCATAGACGATGTTTTTCAAAATCTTTACGGGCAATCCGGCGGCAGC
>DAOUPS010000079.1 GCA_030626045.1 bacterium
AAAGAACTTCTCACGCAGATCGGAGAAGTAATGCAGCAGCGCGTAGTCCTCCGCCTACTAGAAGAACTGCCCGAAGAAAAAAAGGAAGAATTCGGAAAAATACTCGAAGAGAACCAAGACAACATGGAACCGATCGAAGCATTTCTAAAAGAGAACATCTCAGATCTTGAGAATATAATATTGGACGAGATAGGCAAATATAAACAGGAAGCCAAACAGTTCTTGGAGCAGGCCATGGGTGGACAAGAAGAGAAGGGGAAAAAGAACGGAAACGTATATAAAGAGTAGTATCATAATAATTTCATAATACAAAACCTATGCCAGAACAAGACAATGTTAGCGAAGACTTGCATAAACAGGAGATATCTGACGCCTTAAAGAAAGTTGTTGAATCTCCGGAGCACAGTGAGGCAAAACCGGAAGATATCGGAAAGAGCGAACAGCAGCAGCGAGAGCTTCATGATATTGCCCAAAAAAATCGAGAAATGATCGAAAAACAAGAGCAGCAAGAACAAGCATCTGAACATGCCCAACAAAAAATTGAACAACAAGATAAAGGCGATCAATCAAAAGAAGAAATTAAGAAACAAACGCAGGAAATAATGAGCATTCAAGACGCGGACCAACAAGTTGAGAAAATTGTTGAACTGGCCACTCGAAAAGATCCGTATTTCGCGATCAAGGTTGCTCAAAAATTAGATGATAACCTCATTCTTGATGAAGTGCACGATGAGCTGGTTGAAGATAAAGTGAGAAAAGTATTGATCAACAAAGGTTTGCTTAAGGGAGACCTATAAAAGGACTGATCCCAAACTAACTCCAGTCAAAAATTGTTCCTGCTAAGAGGAACCACGCTGTTCGCGAGTAGTATGACCCACAACTTTAAAAAAATTTCCTAATTTTTGCCGACAAGACAGGGAGCCAGCATAGATATTTTCAATTAATAAAACAAAATAAAAATGGATACGTTGCTTTTTGTGATAACGATCATTAGTGTGCTTATCATGCTCGTTTCGGGTATATTGCTTGTAGTAAAAACTTTTTTTGTTTTTCGTGCGCATCTTACAGAGTCGTTAAATCAAACACTGGACGTGGTCAAAGTTGTAAAACCGAAACAACAAGATGGGCAATCGCAGGAAAAGCAGGCAAATGAAAAAGAGGAAATTTCAAAAATGGAGCAACTACTTGCTTCCTTGTCGCGCCTTCCAAGCGAGAAAAGCATTATACATAAAACTCTCTATGGAGAACCTCATCTTACTTTCGAAATGGCAGTTCCGTCTGATAGCGAACAGATCACATTTTTCATCGCAATGCCGCGAAAATTCAAAGAAATGGTCGAAAAACAAGTGCATAGCTTTTTCCCTGATGCCAGCATTGAGCAAGCAAAAGACTATACAATTTTTCGTTCCAAAAGTTTTACAGTGGGAAGCAGACTGAAATTCAAAAAAGAAAATTCGTTCCCGATCAAGACATATCAAAGACTCGAAACCGACCCGCTTCACAATATAACAAATGCGCTGTCGAAACTAGAAAACAAAGATGAAGGCGCGATGATCCAGATCGTATTTAGGCGATCAACGGCTCGTTGGAGAACTAAAAGCGAACAAATCGCGCAAAAGATGCAGCAAGGTTCGCGGCTCGAAAATGCCTCTCCTATATCCACAAGAAGTGTTGCCAGATCAATTGGAAATGAGGCGTTTGGCGCTCTTACGGGGAAAAATAAGCAGCAAACTGATGATCTGCAAAAACAGCAAGAGCAGGTTGTGCTTACGCCTGAAGACCAGGATATAATTAAACGGCTGGAAGCAAAGGCGAACAAAGCTCGTTTTGATGTGAATATCAGGTTACTGGCTTCTGCTGAAACAAAAGAAAGGGCGGAGATGATCCTCGCAGAGCTTGAAAATGCTTTTGTTCAGTTTGAAGACATGAATCTCAATAAATTTGTTACAGTGCGTGACCGCAGTCCGAATGTTCATAAGCTTGCCAACGATTGCATATTTCGCCTATTTCGAAAAAATAGGTCGATCGTACTTGATATTGAAGAATTAGCAAGTATTTTTCACTTTCCAATTTCAACAACCGCAACTCCGAAAATTAATTGGCTGAAATCAAAGGCAGCCCAACCTCCGGTGAATATACCTCAGGAAGGCCTCACCTTGGGGTATAGCGACTTTCGAGGTACAAAAACAGAAATTCGGCTTGCGGACGATGACCGCCGCCGGCATCTTTACATCATCGGACAAACAGGAACGGGTAAATCAGCATTTATTGAGGAGATGGTAAAACAGGACGCGAAAAATGGTAAAGGTTTGTGCATTATTGACCCTCATGGAGATCTTATTGACCATGTACTTGAGTGTATTCCGAAAGAACGCGCCGAAGATGTTATTTATTTTGATCCGGCTGATACGGAACGGCCGTTCTCACTCAACATGATGGAATATGACGTGGAGCGTCCCGAACAAAAAACGTTTGTTATCAATGAAATGATCGCGATCTTTGACAAGCTCTATGATCTTAAATCAACCGGAGGCCCAATGTTCGAACAGTATATGCGCAACGCCATGCTTTTAGTAATGGATAGTCCGGAGATCGGTTCGACTCTTATGGAAGTGCCGCGCGTGTTTCGCGATGTTGGATTTCGCAAAGAAAAAATCAAGAGATGCAAGGATATGACAGTAATTGATTTCTGGCAAAAAGAGGCTGAAAAGGCGGGAGGGGACGCTTCACTGGAAAATATCGCGCCATATATAACTTCAAAGCTGACCACGTTTATCTCGAATGACATGATGCGTCCGATAATTTCTCAACAGGAGAGTACGATTAATTTCAGGGAAGCGATGGACCAGCAAAAAATTCTTCTCATTAACTTATCGAAAGGAAAGATCGGAGAGATCAACAGCTATTTATTAGGCATGGTTATTGTTGGAAAATTATTAATGTCGGCGCTATCACGTGTCGATATGGACGAAAAAGATCGAAAAGATTTCTATCTTTATATCGATGAGTTCCAAAGCTTTACAACGGATTCAATTTCCCAAATTCTCGCGGAAGCGCGCAAGTATCGTTTGAGTCTGACCATTGCGCACCAATTCATCGGCCAGCTTTCTGAAAATATTTCCAAAGCGGTATTCGGGAATGTCGGATCAATGTGCTCTTTCAGGGTTGGAGCGGAAGACGCACAGGTACTGGAAAAGCAGTTCGCGCCGAGTTTTGATTTGAATGATCTGATCAATATTGATAATTATAATTGTTTCACGAAATTGCTTATCAATAATGAAGCTACTCAGGCCTTTAATATGAAAACCTATCCTCCGACAAAAGGTGATCCGGAAGTGCGCGATGCGCTAAAAGAATTATCACGGTTCAAATACGGGCGCGATAAGGCCACTGTTGAGGATGAAATAAGAAAAAGGTACAACTTATAGGCTAAGTTTGCTTTTAAAGGGACTGTTCCAAAACTAAAAACGGATGGCGACATCCGTTTTTAGTTATTACCGCACTAATACTTTCTTTAGTTGTTGGCATCGGAACCGGAATATATCCGGCCAGAAGAGCTAAGAAGATATCGGCGTTAAATGCCTTAAGATACGAGTAGTAAAAGAGTTTTATCAAAAAATGAAGAACTATGCCTAGGCATAGTTCTTTTTTGGTTTAGGAGATATTATGTTAACGGCTACGTGGTTATTTTCTTTTTGCCTTTTTCCTTTCTGTTTCGGTCAGAAGCTTTTTGCGAAGTCTCACGCTAAATGGAGTTATTTCAAGATATTCGTCTTCGTCCATGATCTCCATTCCTCTTTCAATTGTAAGCTTGAGTGGGGGAATAAGCCGAATCGCATCATCAGATCCTGAAGCTCGCATATTGGTAAGTTGTTTGCCTCTGATCGGGTTTACTGCCATGTCGCTTCCTTTGGAAGAATTTCCAATTACCATTCCTTCGTACACCTCGGTGGCCGGCTCTATATATAGGGTTCCGCGCTCTTGAAGGTTGTATAGTGAAAATCCGAGGGCTTTTCCTGATATCATTGAGACCATTGATCCTACATTGCGTCTATTGATCTTACCAACATGCTCCTTATATCCCATGACCCTGGAACAAATGATTCCTTCTCCTTTGGTATCAATAATAAATTCACTGCGATAGCCCAAAAGGCCTCTGGTTGGAATTTCAAAGATCATTCTTGTCTGGTTTCCGTGGTTTTCCATGTTTATCAGGGTGCCCTTTCTTTTCCCCATTTTTTTAATAACTGTTCCCGAAAGAGATTCCGGAACATTGATAACCGCCTCTTCGAAGGGCTCGGTCTTCTTTCCGTTTGCTTCTTTCGTAATAACTTGCGGCTGGGAAACTTGAATTTCATAT
>DAOUPS010000039.1 GCA_030626045.1 bacterium
CGGGGATGTCCATAAATATTTTAATCCTTATGAGTCGCCGTATGATGCGTTCATTGCGTTTATCAACGCGTTGAACGATCTTAAGCATAGAATAAGTTCCTCTGTAAAAGCAAAGCAAGGTCGATGCAGAGCACGAAAAATAACATTATAAAAATTAAATTCTTACAATGGCTTCGTTAAATCGAGTTCTGGATTTTGTAGAAGAAAAAATGGCAGTACAAAAAGCAATGGGAAAAACAAAAAAAGTTGTCAAGCATCTTACTAATGTGCCCGAAGAGGCTTATTTTTGGGTTTACAATGGTTCCGCTTTGCGAAATTTGAAGGATCTTCAGAAAGCTCTAAAAGGCATGACCAAAGAACAGTTTGAATACCACACAAAACGCAACGGCAATGATTTTGCGTGCTGGGTCAAAGACACATTGGGTGAAAAAGCTTTGGCATCAAAGATCGCGAAACTCAAATCAAAGAAGGGGATACAAAATGCAATTGAGAAATTTCTCAAGAAATAGTTTTTTGGATATGGAAACAGTCCCGATTAACTTTTTATCTCTACAATAATGCCGAAATCACTTGCTCTTGGTAACGGCAATATTCTCGTCTGCTTTGATAAGTACGCGCGGATTCGTGATTTTTACTATCATTATGTTGGTTTGGAAAACCATGTCGGTGAGCCGTGCGTTCATAGGATGGGCGTATTTTGTGATAGAGTATTTTCATGGATCAGAGGTGATGAATGGGATGTGAAGATAGATTATAAGGAAGGGACAATGGTATCTGAGGTTAATGCCGTTAACAAAAAATTGGAAATCGAGTTACGGTTTTCCGATGTTGTTCACAACAAAAAAAACATACTTATTCGAAGAGTGTCGGTCTGCAATTTGTCAGAAAAAGAAAGAGAGGTAAAATTGTTCTTCCACCAGCAGTTTAAGATCTACGACACTGAGCGAAAGGATACCGGCTATTACGATCCCGACCAAAAAGCGCTTATTCATTATGAAGGAAGGCGGGTATTTATTATTGCCGGCGACAAAGACGGCAATCCGTTTAACGAATTCAGCATTGGCAACTATGGCATAGAAGGAAAGGAAGGGACTTGGCGCGACGCGGAAGACGGCGTATTGGAGGGAAATCCGATAGAGCATGGTCCGGTGGACTCTGTTATCAGTTTCGCATTCAAACTGAAGAAAAAGGAAATTCAGAAAGTTTTTTATTGGATCGGAGTTGCGAAATCGATCAAGCAAGCGATTGAAATTCAAAAAGATGTTTTAGAAAATACTCCGGCGGTGCTTCATCAAGAAAGCCGGCTTTTTTGGAAAAATTGGATAAGCAAGTCAACAGTCGATCTACAAGGGCAGGATGAAAGAATGGTCTCTCAATTCAACAAATCGCTTTTCGTTATTCGCACTCATACCGGAAACAAAGGAGATATTATCGCATCAGGAGATTCGTCTATGCTTCAGTATGGACATGGAACGTACGCGTTCGTATGGCCGAGAGACGCGGCTTTCATTGTCATAGCGTTGTGCAAGGCGGGCATGCACGATCTGACAAAACCGTTTTTCGGTTTTTGCCAGACTGTTATTGACAAAGAAGGCTTCTTTAAACAAAAATTCCGATCGGACAGATCTGTCGGCAGTACCTGGCATCCTTGGTTCAGAAATGGAAAGAAACAATATCCCATACAAGAAGACGAAACAGCTCTGGTGCTTATCGCGCTGTGGAAGTATTATCTTTCCAGCGCTGATCTTGAGTTCATCGAAGAGCTTTACAAACCGCTTATAAAAAAAGCGGCGGGTTTTATGTGTAAATACCGCGACGAGAATACGGATCTTCCTCAAGGAAGCTATGATCTGTGGGAAAGAAAATATGGCACGTCAACATTTACATCTTCGGCCGTGTACGGCGGATTGAATGCGGCCAGTAATTTCGCGGCTCTTTTGGGCCATAAAAAAGACCAAAAATATTTTTCAGAGATTGCCGAGCAGATCAAAAGCGCGGTGATCAAGAATTTTTTCAACAAAGAAACGAATTATTTTTATAATCTTATTGTTCTTGATAATGAAAAGGAAAAAATATCATACGATGACACTATTGATCTAAGCAGTTTCTATGGCATGTATCGCTTTAATATTCTCAAACCGGGAGACAAAAAACTGGAAGCGGCGTATGAAGTGGTCAAGAACCGGCTATATTGCAAAACGGCCATTGGGGGAGTAACGCGATTTGAAAATGATGAATACCATCGCGTTTCATACGATGTTCCGAGTAATCCATGGTTCATAACAACTTTATGGTGCGCCCAATACGAAATTACTCGTGCGCAAACACTAAAAGAGCTTGAAAAAGCCAAAGAAAAGATCGATTGGGCGATCAAGAATGCCATCAAATCGGGAATAATGTCGGAACAAATAAGGGCGGATAATGGAATGCAAGTATCTGCCGCGCCGCTAACATGGAGCCACGCCGAATTTATCTCAACAGTGATCGATTACGTAGAAAAGCAGAAGAAATTAAAAGGAAATTAAAAACTTCTTATAGCTGTCAAAAATTTGATGGTTACACGCATAAAAGTTCGCATAATAACCAGTTATGACGCCATTCTTAAAACTCTTATGATTTTAGCCCATCCAATAATCGGAATTACATTAGGAAACCATCTCGGTTATTTTTGGTTTTTTGTCCTTGGTTCGATTTTTCCTGACATTGATCATTTAATTATATTGATCAAACATAAAATTTTTTCTTGGCGCAAAATCGTCGACAGTGTTTGTTTCGAGAAAAAATACAACATTACTTACAAAACTAAATATGTACATTCTGTTCTGGGCGCAGTGATTGTAAGCATTCCCGTGATGTTGATTGATTTTACTGGAGGCTTGTATTTTTTCTTTAGTTACATCATTCACTTACTATTTGATTGGTTGGACATAGACGAAAAACAATTTTTATATCCGCTCAAGAAAAAATTTAAAGGTTTTCTTCCTATTTTTTCAAAAACCGAAATGATTTTTACTTTGTTCTTGATTGTATTGATGCTGTTGAGTTTCAAAAACAGCGTATAACAAAGAGTATGCGGTTCAGGAATTTTTCATCTATAATATCAATAAGGAGTAAAAAATTCCTTCACCCAAATTTTGAAAACTCTATGATATATAATACAAAGGAGGTTTTCAAAACGCGCGCTGGTGCGAGTTTGCAACTCGGATCTTTAGTCTAACGGCGGCTGAATTAGCAGTATGTCAAAATAAAAAAAGACATAAGTGGATTGAGATTGTTCAAGCTCAGGATCTATTATGAGAATAATCAAAACAAAATACCGCTGTGAACTATTGGTCCGAGTTGCAAACTCGGACCAGCGTAGAACCTTTAGTCTGACGGCGGCTGAATTAGCAATATGATGAAAATGATCAATAACCAATAATCAATTTACAATCAATACTCAATAACCAATTTTCAATGATCAATTTGTGCGCAAGAAAGTTTGTGTAATAACTGGTTGTGTGAAATATTACTCAAAATTTTTGCTTAGCCGGTAGAAAGGTTTATTAATATAACCAAATCATACAATACTATGACGGCAAAAGAATTTTTTAAACCAACAAAACAGAAAATAATTATCTTTTTTATGTTAATTATTATCTGTGCTTTCTTTCTATGGTTTGGCGAATATAAAGAAATGTTAGATACTTCTCTTAAAAATATTCTCTATTTTCTATTGTTTTTACCAGCTATGGTTTTTGGATATATTATTTTTAGCTATTTTATTACACCAGGATTTCAGTCAATAGGTGAGGGTTTTTATATTGGTTGGGTTCTACTTGTATTAGCTATAATTTACTGGTACTTTCTTTCCTGTTTGATAGTCTTTATTTATAAGAAATTTAAAAAGTAAACAATTCTTTTGCTAAAAATCGCGCGCTGGTGCGAGTTTAACCTGTCTCGCCGCAGTGGAAAGCCTAGTCCGCCGTATTGGCGGGCAACTCGCAGTCCCGAGTGCTCGGGATTCGTTAGTTTAGCCAACTGTGCTGGAGCGGGCTTGTAGCCCGGTCCATTAAGTTTAGCACTATGTACCGGTACGGGCGGGATAGTAACTCAGTTTTTAGCTTAAACAGTGGTCGAATAAGCAGTATATTAGAATAAAAAAGGCACCTGATCCCTTTTTTCCTAGCCGATGGTCGGTTTAAAAAAAATTTTATAAATACTAAATTATTGCAGAACATACAAAAAAAAGAAGTTAAATATTTTGGATTTATTTTTTGGATGCATTTAATACTGGTGTTATTTGCTTATCTTTCGCCATTTTTATTCAGTTGGAAAATAGTGGGGATAGCGATAGTTTTTTTATTTATACAATATAGTTTAATCGGAGGTTGTGTTTTAAACAAAATTCAATTTGACAATACAAGGGATATTACTTTTTTGTACCCTTATTTAAGAAAGTTTGGTTTTAAAATTAATCCATATAAATTTAAGATCTTTATAAGATACATTTTACCTTTTATTTTATTATTTATTGCAATAATTTGGCAAATAGCATTAAAAAGAAATCCGTTAATATTATAATCTTCCGCGCCAGTGCGAGTTTGGTGCTGTCCGCTGTTTTGGAAGGTGGCTCAGACCTTTAGTCTGACAGAACTGTTGAAAATTTGATGGTTGTATATAAGCAAGTTTATGCGAAAGGTGGTTGTATGAAGTAGTGCTTTTTAATAATTTTTACTTACTATGGAAAAATTAACAGATCCTGAAATTAAAAAAGTTTTAAAGTTGAACGAAGAAACAATTATTAGATTGACTAGAGATATTTTCAAAGATCTTCATGCTACTTCAAAAGAGTCTATTGCCAACAGAGAACTTAAAGATTATCTTAAACCTTCTGATTTAAAAGTGAATCTTATCGGCGGTGAAAGCGAGCAAGAGCAGGAACAAATGATGCGTGTGCAAGCTGCTGTCATAGATGCAGTGCTAGAGGTTTTTAAGAGAATGGAATATAAAGACGATCCGCCCGAATCAATAAGTATATCGTCCGGCAGTCTTTTTTTGCCAAGTAAGGAAGATGTGCCAGCCTGTTATGGTTTTGAGGAGAAAGGTGAACCTGGTCGAATTTATGTTTCAATAAATGGATGTAAAAAAGCTTATGGAGATAATAGTTCTATTCCTGACTATGTTGCTAGTGCTGCTTACGCGGCACATGAAGCAGTCGAACACGTTAATAATATGCGAGGAATTGATTTATTGACAAGCCCTAGCAAACTATCAAGTAACATTCATGGTGAAGCGGCCACAGAACAGGAAGCTAATAAAATGGCAAGGAAGATCATCCGAGAGAAGTTTGGGTGGACTGTTTATTTTGGAGACGAAAAAGAATGTCAAAAGCAACTATAAAATTTGCAAACTGTTGGGTCGTAATAAGCGGTTGGGCAAAATTGAAAAAAGGCGAAACATTCATATAACTTAGATTACAATGCAATAATATGATCACAAAAGAAGATAAACAGTTAATAGAAAAGGCGAAGGCCCTTGTTGACGCCAAAGATATTAGGGGCGGTGCTATTAAAGAAGTTGGCTGTGTTTTAGTCACCGAAAAAGGAAAGATGTTTTCAGGAGTCAGTTTGGATCTAGTTTGCGGTATTGGTTTTTGTGCCGAACATACAGCCATTTCTCAAATGATAACTCAAACAGATGAAACGCATATAAAAACTATTGTAGCCACAAATAAAGAAGAAGCCATACCTCCATGTGGTAGATGCAGAGAACTTATGAATATTTTGGATGCTAAAAATATGGATACTATGGTTATCATTGCTGATGACAAGAAAGTTAAGCTAAGAGAGCTTTTACCTTTTGCTTGGGAAGTAGAATAATAAAGAATTCGCGCTGGAGCGGACTTGCAGCCCGGTCCAACGCAGTACTTGATCAATCTTAATAACATTATTGTTGCATTAAATTCTAAAAACTAAGAATGTTAAAAACAATAATCTTCGATTTTGATGGGGTAATAGGAGATACCTACGATATTAATTATGAAATATGCAGGGACTTATTCAAGGATCTATCTGAAAAAGATTTTAAGGATCACCACAATGGGAATGTTTTTCAAAGTTCTACAATAAAGTGGAACTCTCATAACCTTTCAATATTTTTTGGAAGACAAAAACAAAGATTTACGAAAAAACATCTGTTTCCCTTAAAAAAAGCATTAAGTAAGTTGCAGAAAAAATATCAACTTTTAATAGTATCAAGTACAATTGACGAAAATATTAGATATTTTTTAAACCTTGGGAGTTACGACCATTTTTTTCAAAAAATATTTGGAGCTACCACGCACAAATCAAAAATTGAAAAATTCAAGATGATATTTAAACAATATGACTTGAAGCCGACCGAGTGTCTTTTTGTTACTGACACAATTGGGGATGTTAAAGAAGCCGAAAAAGTCAAAATTGAGTCAGTCGTAGTTACATGGGGCTATCATGATCAAAAGTTACTATCAAGCCAAAAACCGCTTGCAATCGTCCAGAAACCTGATGACTTAGTTCAAGTTATTGAAGAATATTCTTCGTGAAAATAAAAAAGGGATCTAATCTCTTCTGTTCTCCAATTTTTATTGAAGTCAAAACAAAAAAACACTGAATCAAGCTTCAATGTTTTTTTATGGTTTCCTCTCATCTGAATCTGCCAAAAATACTTTGGTAGACTTAGATGAAAGGGGCGGAAACAATCGTTAGTTGTCCCCTTGAAATTTCATTTTCTTCTCCTTCTCATCCAAAACAACAAACTATAAGGAACCATTGTATTCTTAACTTTTTTAAGTCTAGCACATTTTAGAGGATTTGTCAAGTACAAATAACAAAAAAGGCTAGAGTAAGCCATTTTGTGTTAGAGGGAGTTCAATTTTGAAAATTAATTATTTCTTCACGCTAGAGCGGGCTTGGTCTGTCCCGCCGTATTGGAGGATAGCCCGGTTCATTAGTTTACCCACAATTGACCAGCGCAGAGTGCGAATAAAAATTGTCAATTAAAAGCTGACTCTTTATGGAAAGATACTTGACTGGTATTATTAAATTGTTAAACTGCAAACTAATGGATCCCGAATACTCGGGACTACTCTCTAATTCAACGGGGCAGGCTAAACCCGCTCCGGCGCAGGTATAAAAATACGAGTAAAGTGCCTATTATAAAAATTACTATTGTTTATGACAACACTGCCTTTAGGAAAGATCTCCAAGCTGATTGGGGCTTTTCTGCTTTAATAGAGGCTAAAGAAAAAAGAATACTTTTTGATACGGGCGCAGATGGATCCATTCTGTTTTCAAACATGCAAAAACTTAAAATCGATCCTCAATCGATCAATGAAGTCTTTATCTCCCACGCGCATTGGGATCACGTTGGAGGCCTTTCAGCTTTCCTTGATCAGAATTCCGAAGTTAAAGTTTGGGTTCCTCCTTCTTTTCGAGGTTTTAGGAATGTGAATGCGGGCAAAGCGGTTAAATTGGAAAATCCAAGAAAACTCCATGAAGGAATTTATTCTACAGGAGAACTGGAAGGAATAGAGCAGGCACTCTGCATTAAAACAGAAAAAGGCATTGTAGTTATAGTAGGATGCTCGCACCCAAAAATGGAGC
>DAOUPS010000122.1 GCA_030626045.1 bacterium
CGTGAGAAGTTCTTTCTGCCGTTCTTCGGGAAGCTTGTCAATCCCAAGTTCGACTATAAGATCTATTTGGGCCGCTTTGATGTTGCTTTGCAGGCTCATTTTGGTTGTTTTTTTATGTTATTGGAATGGGGAAGTTAAAAATACAAAAGGAATTAATCGAATGCACTTCACTTCAAACAATGCCTTTCTTACATTTAGCGGTAACCGCTTTTTCGGCAATAACGAGGACCTTGATCGCCTCTTGAAATACTTTACTTTTCTTGTACTTTTCTTCTATGTACTCGTTAATTTTTTATCTGTTCCGGATATCTTGCTTTTGTCTTCCGTTGATATGAATATTATTAAAGCTACTTATGTATTATGGTACAACATTAATATTTCCCGGTATTTCTTATATTTCAGACGAGCTTTTTCTTGATTCCTCTCGATTTAGCTTTTTTTCAGCAAGCACAAACCAATAGTTCATAATCGCTGACGTTGTAAATAAAGGCAAAAAACCCAAACCGAAGACTTCAAAAAATTGAGATATCGCTGTAGTGGCCACTTTCACACCTGGAGCCTTTTTAAAATGACCGCTGAGTGCGTATATAAACCAGATCAATCCGCCAAAAAGCAAGGCAAAAAAGGAACCGATCACAGGAACAAGCGTAAAGATATCAGCCATTATCGAAATGAGAATAACGACCCAATGCACCGCATCTTCCATAGGATTAATCGCGGTAAATGCAAATGCCATTTTTTTCGCCGTCTTTACCTGACGTGCCGCATTAAAAGTTTTCGGTGCAATTTTTTTCGCTCCTTTTTCCAGTTTCGACGAAGCAGATACTGCTTGCTTCATTCGCACTTTGCTGTCTCTGACCCTATCAGCGCTTAATTGCCGATAATAATCTTCTGAAGTTTTAGCGCGATTAGACTCTGCTCTGCCTGACGAATTACCGGAATACTCGCTCGTTTGCGGTTTCATTACTTCATCTCGAGGTTGTTCGTATTTTTTTTCTTCTGTTGCCATACTAAAACGCGAAAACAATTATGTTATCCTATAAGGCTATTTCGTAACCAGTTTTAATGGTAAAAATAATAATTTTTATAGACTTTATCTAAATAGGGATTGCTTCCAAAAAAACAGCTCTCTCATGCCATGCCCTCCTCTTCTTTCTGTTTTCGCTCAAGCTCAAGCCGTTGCGCAGGGTCAGTGGTAATAATTTTATCTTCATCATATGATGCAACAACTTGGATTGCTGCCCTTTTAAGTCCCGCAAAGAAAATTCCTTCACCGACGTTGCAATCCAATAGCAAATATTTTTCCCTGTCAGTGAGATAAAATGTATCGGCAATAACATCAATCGCGGACTGAGATTGTTTCATAAGGATTTGAATGGAAGAGTTCGACACAATTGGCTTCCCGTATCTGGACATCATAAAATCAGTGATGTCCTGGGTTATCGTCGTGAGCCCTCCATAGTATTTTCTGATCCGTTTCGCGACTGAGAAAAGAAATCTAGCCGCTTCCTCGTGTTCCATCATTCTCCACGCCTCATCAACAACAATAAGGCGTTTTTTCAGATTTATTCTTATTTCCCTCCAAATAAAATTCAGGATGATATACATGGCAATCGGCCTTAATTCCTCTTCAAGGTCGCGGATATTAAACACTATGAGCTGGTTCTCAAGTGAAACATTAGTTCTCTCGTTAAGAAACCCTGAAAAAATTCCAGTTGTATATTTCTCCAACCTTACCGTAAGATCTTCGGCTCCATGCATATTTCTCAACACTTCATAAAGATCTGTCATAAGCGGTACGGTTCGCGATTCCAGATCCTCAACAAGTATATTTCCATTGATATCGCGAATGGCATACGTCTCGCGTATTGCTTGTTCAAGAATTGATTCTTCTTCAGGTGTTAATGTGCCGAGCATTAACTTCAGCAGACCCAAAAGCATCGCGATATTTGAGCGAAAAATTTCATCCATCTCTTTACCTTTTTCCGCAGGCAGATCAAACGGATTAATATGATTCGGCGTATTGAGAGAAATTTTCAGATAGCTCCCCCCAACAGTTTCAGCAAGATATTTGTATTCATCTTCAGGGTCAATAATGATCGCGTTTGTTCCAACCATCATAGACCGGAGAATTTCCAGCTTTACAGTATAGCTTTTCCCCGCTCCGGATTTGGCAAAAACAACTATATTTGCGTTTTCCATTGAAAAACGATCAAACAATATCAATGAATTATTATGGCGATTGATGCCATAAAGAATTCCCTGGTTTGATGTTACATCGGCTGAAACAAATGGGAATGTTGTTGACAACGGAGAAGTATTGAGCGCATTTCCGTTGGCAAGCTTGTCAAATCCAAGCGGAATAGTTGAAATAAATCCTTCTTTCATTCGAAAAATCGTCTTTTTAGTATATACCGAGCGGGCATTTACAAGCGACTCCAGCATTATAGTGTTATTATTAAGCTCGTCCAGTGTCCCTCCAAATATATTAAAATAAAGCCCGAACTTAAAAAAACGTTC
>DAOUPS010000036.1 GCA_030626045.1 bacterium
AAAGAAATCTCATTGGACGGATTGAGATTTAAGAACGTGTCAGGAAAAATATTCAAATTAAAATGTCTTACAATAAATTTCAAAGAGTTAAAAGTTATTTTTTTGAAAAACACCAGCTTTGTAATTCGCAATTCAAAAGAAAATCTGCGGCTTATTGATCCGGCCGGAAATATTGTTGATATTGTTGAGATTAAAAGATCCGCACCCTCAGGCATTTCTTATGGCTGGAGCACGGAAAGGAAATGGAGCTGGAACAGAGAAATTTCACCCGGCCGCTCCAATATCGCGAACAAACTGCCAAAAATTCTCATTAAAAGACAAAAAAGGATCTATAAAGATACCTATGCCGTATTTGATGCATCCAAAACAAAAGATAAAGACAAAGACTGCTTGAAATTTCGCTGGAATTTTGGAGATGGCCATCGAAGTTATTTGAAAAAAACAAAGCACAAATATTCCGAAACAGGCACATTTCATGTGTTATTGGAAGTCAATGACGGATATGAAGCGGTAAGAAAAGATTTTAAAATTCGTGTAAGAAAATATCCTCATTACGATTTGCAAATAGTGCGGCTCATGCCTAACCCTTTGGGGTCTGATAGAGGCAATGAGACACTAACAATACGGAACAACACGAAAAAGAAAATAAATTTGTGCGGATATTATATTGCGACGGGAAGAAATAAAAGGGTGAGCCTAAGACATCCGATATATGATGATTTTACTATTAGTCCGCACAAGGAAAAATCATTAAAAAATGGTGATATTTGTAAATTTTCGCTTTATAATACAAAAGGAGCTGCTGTACTTCTTGCTCCTGACGGAAGCAAAATAGATTCGATAAAATATCAAAAAGACAAAATAGGCAGCAACGACGTTTATTTTAAAGACAAAGATAATATTTGGAGGTGGATCGAAGGAATAAAAGACAGCTCTTCAAAAGTAGGTGTGGCGGCTGTTGCTATTAAAGAGACTGAAAAAATTCAACAGCGATTTCAATGGCACAGAGTGACCCGGAATGAGAAGCTGAAAATGTGTGAAGCGGGCAGAAAACAGGAGATCGCGAATTGGATAAACAAAAGAGAAGTATGGCTTCGATATTTAGGCAAAATTCTTAAAACACAGATTTTTGTTTTTGACGTGTAATTATGATGTGGTATAATTACGAAGCATGAAGCTTTTTAATAAAATACAAAACAATAACTAATAACAGGACTGTTCCCAAACTAGCTCCTACCAAAAATTTCCTAATTTTTGCCAACGCCTGCCTGCCGGTAGGCAGGAAGCTGATTTGAAAACAATCCCATAAAAAAACAAAAATGAAAAAAATTTTGCTAGTCCTCGTGGTAGTGGTAGTTTTTGTTGCTGTTGCGCTCGGATTAACAATTAAAAAAACAAAACAGCAAGACTTACTTAAACAGCGGTATTTTAAGCAACAAGAACAAAGCGGTCAGAATGAGCGCCAAAACGAAAATGACGCCGCGAGTAAATTTATCAACGGAGTGAAAGAGTCGAAAGAGTTTATTGGAGTGATCGATACAATTTATGTTCCCAAAGAACAGGATGTTTGCTTTTTCAAGGTTGAAGCTGACGTAATTAATATCGATGAGCTTAAAGATATGGACTTCACACGAAAATCAATGGAATTACCAATGACGAAACAGATATATCGTGTTGCCGTTGATGATAATACGGAACTCAAGAACGTTGACAAAAGAAGCGATATTAAATCCGGTGATATGGTAAGGATCGTGTCCGGCTCAAGCATTTACGATGCAAAAGAATTTACTGCTTTAGAGGTCGAAGTTGTTGCGACGCGTTAGTGAAGTATTATAATTCTTTATAACTATAAATACTAGATCAATGATTAAATATCCCACTTTCCATAAATTTATGGGGATCGTGGCCGCGGTTTTTGTACTTGTGGCCATTGGTGTCGTAAAACATGCACAGGCGGCAGTTCCTGTCATCTCATTCTCTGCTGATTCAACTGTGATTCCGGTCAATACTTCAACGAATCTTAATTGGGACGTAACAGATGCGGTTTCCTGCACGGCATCCGGATCATGGAGCGGTAATCAACCATTGTCAGGTACATATGATACGGGAAATTTGCTAAGCGACGCAACATATGTTTTAACATGTACGGGCGATTCTGCAGAAACAAATTCAAGTCAAGTAACAATTACTGTTGCTGATCCGCCGGAACTGACATTTTTTGCCGACGACACAGCTATTTCGTATAATACTTCCACTAACTTGAATTGGTCATCGGTTAATGCTGACTCATGTGTTGCTTATGATGCGTGGACAGGTGATGTCGGTGTATCGGGAACGTACAATACCGGAAATCTTATTTCCTCAAAAGTATATACGCTTCAGTGCACGGGTCCCGGAGGAACAGCTACGAAATCAGTGCAAATTACAATCGAGTCGCCAACATCACCGCCAGAACTTGATTTTAGCTCTGACAATTATTTTATTGAATATAACGAGTCAGTAACTTTACAGTGGAATTCAACAAATACTGATGCCTGTATTGCTTCGGGGTCATGGTCCGGAACCAAACCTCTTTCCGGAACGCAGGATTCAGGCAATCTTCAGAGTGATAAGAATTATGTATTGACGTGTACCGGAGAAGGGGGAAGTATCACGCGATTTGTGATAATTGTTGTCGCACCGCAAATAATTGATCCTCCCGAACTCACATTTACGGCTGATGATCAAAATATAGACTATGAAGCGTCAACAACTTTGAATTGGACTTCAACCAATGCGACTTCCTGCACAGCATCCGGATCATGGAGCGGCAACCGGTCATTATCGGGTACATATGACACAGGGGCATTATATACAACCAGGACATATACTTTAACTTGTGTGGGAGGCGGCGGAAGCGTTTCGCAAAATATTACGGTGAATGTTGGTGAGAATCCGTTTCCTCCGCCAACCTTGAATTTCAATGCTGATAATAATGCGATTCTATACAATTCTTCGACGGATTTAAATTGGAGTACAGTGGATGCGACATCTTGCACAGCGTCGGGATCATGGTCCGGAGCGAAGCCGCTTGCCGGAAGCGAGAACACGGGAAATTTGACAAGCGATAAAACTTATCGATTAACCTGCACAGGACCGGGCGGTTCAACCACAAAGAATGTGACAGTTATAGTTGGTGATCCCATTATCCCACCAAGTGTTTCTTTCTGGGCTGATGATTATAGCGTGAATTATAATTCAGGGACAGTTGTCAGGTGGACGTCTAATGACGCGAATTGGTGCCAGCTTTCATATGGCACTTCAACACAAAATGTTGCGCTGGACGGCAGTTACGCAACAGGAAGTCTGTTTAATGACATGATCTATTCTCTGTCGTGCGGAAACGCGGCCGGAACGACAACGAAAACACTTACAATTACTGTGAATATGGTTGGACCAGTGCCTACGATCAATCTGTGGGCTGATGAAAATCCAATTGATTATGGGTCTTCGACTACTGTTCGCTGGACAACCGAAAATGCTAATGAATGCCAGATGTCCGGTGTCGGCGATGTTTCCGTGAATGGTTCGATCGGAACAGGGACGCTGTACAGTCCGAAAACATACACGTTACATTGTGTCGGGCCTGGAGGAGAAGATGAAGATAGCTTAACAATCAATATTCGTGAGGACACTATTCCTTCTGATCCGCCCGATCTGTTATTTTGGGCTGACAACTATTTACTTCTGGAGGGGGAAAATACTGACTTACATTGGATCGCGTCAAATGCTGATTGGTGCCAAGCTTCACTGGGATGGTCGGGAAGCAAGCCAATGAGCGGTGATCAGAATACCGGACCGTTATACACTACTACCAGTTACAAATTGAAATGTGGAAATATTCAAGGGAGCGTATCAAAAACGCTTACGATTGAAGTTGGAAATTTGCCTGACGTACAATTGGATTTTTGGGCCGATGAATACAGTATTCCGAATAATGGGAACACAACATTGCGTTGGCATTCAATAAATGCGAATTATTGCATGACTCTTGGCGGCGAGTGGGGCTGGAACAATCCCAGGCCGCTTGATGGAACGGAAAACACCGGACCACTTTCGAACTTTGCGAATCTATATGTTTTACGGTGCGTGAACTGGCTTTCATCAGAAGCAAAATCCGTAACAATATTTGCGGGGGATCCTCCTCCAAGCGTATCATTCTATGCGGCCAGTTACACTATTGGTTATAATACGCCAGCAACGCTCTTTTGGGATGCGTTTAATTCCACATATTGTGAAGCCTGGTCAAATAATTCGGATGAGCTGACATGGAATGAAAATAATATGGCAGTTTCAGGATCACAACAAACAACAAACCTTAGGAAGAACACCAGATTCTATATTCGTTGCCACGGTCCCGGCGGAAGCGCAACGAAAAGGTTAGGAGTAAGAGTGGCGTCTCCGGATGCCCAAGTTCCGGCGATAAGCTTCTGGGCAGATGATTATATAGTGCCCGAGAATGGATTTACTGCTGTGAATTGGACAAGCCAGAACGCGGATGGATGTAGAGCTATCTCAACTCCCAATGTTGCCGGATGGAGCGGAAATAAGGCGACAAGCGGAAGCAATAATAGCGTGGGACCATTCACTCAAGATTCAGAACTACAGCTTGTTTGCTGGAATGGATCGGCATCCAGCTCAGCTATGCTTAATATTCAAGTCGGTGAGGGCACGGTTGCGAGGCCAAACCTGAGTTTTTGGGCGGATGCTTATGCTTTGGCATCAGGAGATAATACATGGCTTCGCTGGAGAACGCTTAATGTTGATGGCGACAGTTGCGTAGCCACAGGAGATTGGAGCGGCAACAAAAATGCCGGGGTAGGCAGTGAAAATACCGGTGCGATAACAACGAGCAAACACTATGTGCTTAAGTGCAGTAATGAAGGAGGGGAGACTGAGAGTTTTGTTAATATAAACGTTGGAGGACCGGCTGATCCGCCTACACTGACATTTCTGGCTGATGATTATGATATTGAAGACGGACAGAATGTAGAGTTGACATGGACAAGTACCAATGCGGCCAATTGTTTTGCAACCAATGATCCGTCTGGGCAATGGAGCGGTGGCGTGGACCTAAGCGGCAGTCAAGGAGTAACGCCGCATTTTTCAACAACATACGTATTAACATGTGTAGGGGAAGGAGGCAGTATTACAGTAAATGTGCCTATTTCAGTAGCTAAAGTAATTGTCTGTCCTTCAAATGTACAACTCAAAAAAGGCAGAACTATGCTGCTCACAGCATACTATAAGCAAAACGCTGATATGAATTTCTCATGCACGAATCTTGCAGGATCGGATGACGTGACAAGTGCATCCAGTCCGTTTCCTACAAATTGGTCTACTTCTGACAGCAGTCTTGTTTCTTTACAGGGAACGCCCGGTTTGATCAAGGCTGAAGATTATACTATGGGAACGGTGGATGTGTGTGCGGAATACAAAGAGATCAAAGGGTGTGCCGGAGTGCAAGTTGTTTTAACATGCTGGCAGTGCGAGACTGACGGATCGTGTACTCCCGCTCCCACTCCGCATGATGTATGTCCTGAACAACATTTTTCGGATAAAGCATCATGCTTGCGTGTTTGCGGACTGAAGTGGGGAAGCTGGAGAGAAGTTACTCCATAATAAAATTTTTTAGGCAGGCTCTGAAATGATAAAACCGGACACTAATGTCCGGTTTTGTCCAGCTTGAAAACAATTCCGTATTAACTTAGCTGTTCGCCCTCTCAGCATATTTCCCTGTCTGTGTATTAATACGGATCTTATCACCGGTTTTTATAAACAAAGGAGTATTTATTTTTGCTCCTGTTTCTATAACAACCCGTTTCGAGCCGCCATCAGATGTGTTGCCACGAATTGACGGCGGTGCCTCGGTAACTTCAAATTCCATTTTAATTGGAAGTTCAATGTTAATGGGATATTCATTAAAGTACAAAATGTCGATTTCAGTTCCCTCTGTTAGGAATTTAGTATTTTCTCCAATTACAACTGCGTCAATGTCAAACTGCTCATATGAGCTACAGTCCATAAAAAAATACCTGTTATTGCTGCTATAAAGAAATTGAGCTTTTCTCGTTTCGATCACAGCCGATTCGATCTTATCAGCGCCTTGAAAAGTTTTGCTGATACAGGCTCCTGTCTTTAGGTTTTTCAGCTTTGTCCGTAGAACAGCTCCCGCGCGTCCGCTCTTTGAATGTTGTGAAAACAACACGACGAAAGGCTCATCATTCACAATGATTCTTGTTCCGACTTTTATTTTAGTGAGAGTGAGCATAGATTGTTGGCTGGATCATGAAAAACAAAAAACGCCTCTTTGTACCTATACAACTTTGAAGCGTGAAGAAACCATTTTCAAATTAGCTTCTGCCAAAGATCATTAGTTTCAATTCGCAGAATACACTTGGAAATAGTTTCATAGATTTAACGAGCAACGAATGGTAAAAGGCCGATAATACGCGAACGTTTAATGGCTTTTGAGAGGACTCGTTGATGTTTTTTGCATGTACCGGTTCTCCGAGTCGGAATAATTTTTCCAACAGTATTAATAAACCGCCGTAATAAAATCACATCCTTATAATCTATTTGCTTGATATCATTCGCGCAAAAATAACAGTTCTTTGAATCTTTTGTCATGGTGTATCGGTATATAATCGTTAAAATGGGATATCTTCAACTTTGATTTCTTCCTTGTCTTCATCAACATCAATGGTCGGAATTTGTTCGGGTGACGGAACTGATATTTTGTCTTTGGGTTGTACATCATCAGAACTAGGCGTTGCAGGGCTTGTGCTCCCGTACTCTTCTTTTCTAGAAAGCATGATCGCATTTTCAGCGACAATTTCGGAAGTGTATCGTTTTTGCCCTTGTTGATCTTCCCATGTTCGGTGGTTGAGCCGTCCCTCAATATAAACTTTCATGCCTTTTTTCATATACTGTGAACATATTTCCGCGAGCTTGCCCCAAGCAACAATGTTGTGATATTGGGCGTCCTCATTAAATTCACCGGTGGCTTGGTTCTTCCAGCGGCGGTTTGTCGCAATGCGAAAACTTGTTACATTTTGGCCGTTTTGCGTTGTACGCATTTCCGGATCGTTGACTATATTGCCAATAAACATTACCTTGTTTAGATCCATTGTTTTGTGTTAGTGATTAAACTAAGTTGTTCTAAATGTTCAGGATCTCATCAAGTTTTTTGTCAAGATCATCAAGCGTGTTCTTTTCTTCTTCTTTCGTTGTTGTAGGTTTTTTCATCTCCTTCTCCCTCTTTTCCTGTTTTGATTCTTCGATTCTCGGTTCAATTTCTTTTTTCTCTTCCTCTTTTCTATCTGTGCCTTTCTCTTTCATCTTTTCTGCCTTTTCCTCTTTTTCCATCTCCTTTTCTTTTATTTTCCTTTTGTCTCCCACTGCTATTTCTTCATCTTTTTTCTCCTCAGGCGCGGACTTTTTATCCTTGCCTATTTTCTTCTCAGCCAGTAATTTTTCCACATCTTCTTGCTTAAGGACCTTCTTTTCCTCAACTGATTTTTCTTGTGTTTGGTCAATTCTCTCTTTTAACAGAGGGAGCTCATCGGTGCGGACAATGATATAACGGGCAATATCTTGATAAAGATTAAGATCTTTTTTAAGTGTTTCTATAACCGATGTGTCTTGGAGCGTAAAACGAAAAACAGTATAAAAGCCGTATAGTTCGTGATTGATCTTGTAGGCCAGTTTTCGTTTGCGATACTCAAGAGTGCCAGTGATCGCGCCTTTATGGGACTCGATCATCCTTTTCATCTGCTCTTTGATCTTTTCCAGTGATTCAGTCCGTGGCTGTAGAACAAGAAAATTAATTTCATATTCCTTGTGATTCTTATGTTCCATATTTTTTTGCCATTTGAATAAATTGGCGCAAGTTACTGTTTATAGTTTACATTATTACACAAACAAAATCCACCTGAAAGTGGTAGGCGGTTTTTCTGATCCGACAAAACGGCGGAAAAACCTTGGTCTTTTAGTAACCGCAAGGTATCATTTATTTGCGGAGAAGTCAAATGTTGGCTGTCAATTGTAAAGAGGAAGTTTGATTTTTTGTTTTGGGCAAAGAGCAGAGAGGAATTAAAGGGGTGAATTCCCTTTGCCCGAAACTCATGATTGGATTATTCTTTTTCATTAAAAACGTTGTCAGACTTACTATAAAAACGGACAGGGCAAGCGTAATGAAAAAAGTTAATGCTATTGACTTCTTTATGATATTTAGGATGAAGCACTGAATCATAATTTATAAATAACCCTTTGTCTCCTAAAACTCTTGTCATTTCTTTGTTCGCCTCTGCATTGTAACCCTTATCTCTTAATATAAGGTTATCGGTTGCAGAGCTCATAATATTAATGGAACCATCCTTTAAGTGTTGCAAGGCAGATAATCCGTCTTCTTTTATTATAACAAGTAGCAACGGCATATGTGCTTGGTGATCTTCTTTAATATATTCCTTTAGCACCCGCTTCAAACGTTTAGCATAATATGGCTCAACTGCAATATACCCGCTTACTCCTAGTTCTTGAGCAATCTTATACCCATCTTCGTTAGCGCCAGCACCAATATCAACC
>DAOUPS010000080.1 GCA_030626045.1 bacterium
AACTGTAAAGCTCCAATTTCGGCTTATTCAGTTTTATTAAAATTTCTCGCTCTTGCCCGCCGCGCAGTTCAACTGAAGCCACTCCGTCCAGCCTTCCGATCTTGTCTTTAATATTGTCTTCTAATATTTTTTTCAATTCCGAAGCTGCCAAACTGTCAGACATAACACCATATCCGAGAATCGGCATCGCTCCAACATCCATCTTTATTACCATGGGCTGGCGGGCATCCTGCGGCAGATATTCTACTATTAAGCCGGTTTTATCTCTGACATCCTGCGCGGCAAAATCCACATTAGTACCACTGTTAAACTCGATCATTACTATTGATATCCCTTCTTGAGAAATAGAATTGATCGTTTTCACATCCTTAACTGTTGCCACCGCGTCTTCAATCGGCTTAGTAATGACATCTTCAATATCTTCGGAGGTTGCACCACCATATGAGGTAACAACGGACACCACCGGAAATTCAATATCCGGAAGCATATCCAATCCCAAGCGATTCAAAGAGACAAAACCAAAGATCACAATGATTAGAACCATCATTGTGATTGTTACCGGCTTGTCAACTGAAAATTTTGGTAAGTTCATGAGTTCATTATTGTCTTGATCTTAGGCAAGACTTTAAGCATTGCTTCCTCGCCTGCTTTTATATTCTTTTTTACTTCTCGACTGTCAAAAAATTTGCTCCAGCCAACCAGCCCTATCTCATTGACATTCGGTTCAATAAGAATGTCAGCTGTCTTTAAAGAGTTTTGAGCCAAATGATGTCTTAATATATTCAACGCCCTTATCGGCATATCGGTTAAATTAATATTTTTGTTCGGGCCATAGTTAAAACCATTACTAAAACGGGCATTATCTAAATTAACAGCGATCACTAGATCTGCGCCCATTGCGCGCGCTACATTATCAGGTAATGGATTTGATAATCCGCCATCCGCTAATAATTTATTCTCATACTCTACAGGCTGAAAAACAATAGGAACAGACAGACTGGCTCTTATAGCTTTAACAACATTTCCTTGTTTTATGTTTATTTCTTCGCCAGTGATCAAATCAGTAGCTATTATCGTAAGAGGAATATTCAAATCATTAAAATTCAGATCGCTAATGATCCAAGTCCTAATCAAATTTTCCAGTCTTTCTCCTTTGACAAATCCTCCGTTTAAAGTTGGATCAACTATTGACAATCCTGTTTTCCATGTAGCCCCCAAAGCTATTTCTTCTAATTTATCTACATCTTGACTGGCAGCGTAAAAAGCTCCAACCAAAGCTCCAATACTTGAACCCGCGATATAATCGATAGGAATATTATTAGCTCTTAAAGCTTTAATAACTCCAATATGCGACAATCCTTTAACCCCGCCGCTGCCTAGAGCTAAACCGACTTTCAATTTCTTGTTTACCATATATTTATGTTTTAATATTTTCCATGTTTCTGCCCTTTTTACTCACAAGCCCTGCCCCTGTAATTTCTTCTTACCTGGTCTTCATAACTTCGCCGACCCATTTTGTTTTGATCTGTTTTGGAACTGTTCCTAAGTTATTTTCAGTTTAACCGGTCTCTCTATAAGCGTCTTCGTCCCCATAACCAATAAATTCTTTATGATGATCCGGCTCAACAAATTTGCTGTCATTTTTGTGTTTGATTCTGCACCAGTATTTTTCCGTTTCAGCAAAAATGGTTTTCGCGTAATTTATAAAACCGTTGGCATATCCGCAATACGCACAGTTAATCCCTTCAAACCACTTTAAATATTTTAATTTATGGCGATCGATCTTTATATATTTTTTCCTTTCAACAAGATCAATGCCCCACAATCCAAAACAAATGTTTTGATATAACTCAGCGGAAATATCAAATATTATTATTGGCACGAACGCCAAATAAACAAATGGGATTGATATAAAATGAACTATTCTTTTACTTTCACTCTTTTAAAATCGCATGAGCGTTTTGAGCCACTAAATTCAATTTCTGACCATTACTTCTTCTCCCTTCTCCAATTCATAATTTCCGTTAATTACTACCTCATCATTTTCAACCAATCCTTCAACTACATTTAATTTATTATCATCAAGAGATTCGGTTTTAACTGTAATTATTTTAATTTTTGAATCGTCATCAATCAAATAAACTTTTTCCACATTACCGTCCATGAATACCGCTGTTTTAGGAATTACTAGAACATTTTCTTGCCTGGCAGTAATGATATTCACTTTGGCTATCATGCCTGGCTTTATTTTTCCATCCTCGTTTTCCAGTTTAATTTTAACCGGAAATTTTTTGTTTATTGGATCGGACGCAGAACCGACATAATAAACTTTTCCAATAAATTTTTCATCCGGATAAGCCGCTAGATTAATTTCAGCTTCTTGCTTGATAGATATTTTGCCAATATCAAATTCAGTCAGCGCCAGTTCGACTTCTATACTTTCAGCATTAATAATATTCACCACCGGACTTCCGGCCATAACCATTTCTCCCACTTCAGCATATGTTTTGTTAATTGCGCCGGAGATAGGCGCCTTGATCACAGTATTGCCCAACTGTGCCTGTGCGGAATCTAATTGTCCTTGGGCAATCGCAATCTGTAATTCCGCCTTTTTCTTAACGCTGGACAGTCCCGCTTTGGCTTGTTTTTTTGCGTCGCCGCTGGATGTTTCCACCATAACTTTAGCTACTTTCTTGTCTTTCTTCATAGCGGCGCGGGTATTGTCCAAGTTAACTTGAGCATTATGGTAAGCTGTTAATAAAGTTCTATCCCGCTCTAGCCGGATAATGGTTTGCCCGGCATTGACCTGATCGCCTTCTTTAAAATAAATGCCGGCGACGTTGCCCGTCATTTTGGAGCTAACTTTGGCTTCACTTGACGGCTTAACTATGGCAGAGACTGAAATATGCCGGCTTACGGTTTTCGGCAATATTTCTTTCGTCTGAACAGTTATTACTTTTTTGTCAGAAACAGCTTCAGCATTATCAGCCGTATTACTAAATGTTTTAGATAACGCAAAACCACTAACGGACACTAACACGATCACGAAAGCAGTACCAAGTAATATTTTTTGACGTGATTTGTTCTTAATCAAATTTTTCACAGTTAAAATAAAAGCATTAATAAGGCGCCCAATCCTACGATTAAAAATTTAATTGAGCGCCCACAAAATGCCTTTCCAATATTTCTATTGGCTAAACGGCCATTTTCCTTCCGACCAGGCCCACCAAAGATAGCCGGCAATAGCTACAACGGCAACTATTCCGATCCCGATAGCGATTATCGTCGGGTCTGCACCTGTTAAAAGATCTGCTGACATAATTTTGCTCGTTTATTTACTTAATCGACTTAACAAAGCCTATAAAGTGAATCAATCCTCGACCTTTATCCCGTTGGATAATTTAATATTCAACGGAACCTGAAACAAAACCGCGATTATTTGATCAGCGATTTCATCGGATTTGATCTTCTTATTTAAAAACGAATATTCCAAGATTAACCCGTCCATCATTCCGGTAAATAAGGATGTTAATAGTTTATTGTTAATTTTTCGCGTCAATTTTTTATTGGTAGACATTTCTTCGATAACCGGCTGAATTAGATCAACAACCTGCTCCCTTAATTGTGTAATATGTTTTTTTATTCGAGGATCAGCCGGCGATAATTTTAACATTATGGCTTTAACAAGATTTTTTTCTTTCAAGCCGAAGTCTAAATAGTTTTTAATGAGTTTGTGCAGTTTCTTGTCCACAGTCTTCTCATTTAGCGCTTCAGAAATGGATAAACTTAAGCTGTCGAAGACTTCATTAAGCACTTCTGTGTAAATCTCCGCTTTACCGGTAAAATGATAATAAAGTGCCGCTTTGGTAATATTAAGTTTCTTGGCAATATCATTCATGGAAACGCCTAGATAGCTGTATTCGGAAAAAAGACTGCGAGCTGTACTGATGATATACTTTTTGGTATCCTGAATGATATTTTCCTGCGGCTTTTCAATTGTTCTCATAACTTTTAATTATTTCTATTCCACTTACCGCTCGGTAAGTTACCTACAGCATATCAAGACGTAACGTTTTGTCAAGCATGTGTTTAGATTACTGCATTCAAGTCTAAACTTCTCCAAAATCAAAAGTTTCATTGGACTTATCAATGATTATTCCTCGGTCAGTTATTCCCAGTCGCATGCTCACCGCACGCGGCATACATTGCTTCTTCAACAGAGCAAAACCCCACCCGAACGACTGAAGCCACTCAGTTGGGCAAGCCCGCCGACATGTCCGCTGTAGCTTTAGCAAAAAAGAAAGCAGAAGAGAATTTATTGTATTCATCCAGATAAATC
>DAOUPS010000041.1 GCA_030626045.1 bacterium
CTTGCAGATCTCCCCTGGAAAGCATGACCCCTATACTGCAATAAGCCGTATCTTCGTGATCCTTGCCTGAAAAGTAGGTTATCATGCCTTCTATTTCCTCATTTTTTCCTCTTTGTTCCAGAACTTCTAATCCATCCAATGAACTATTGATCAAGTCGATCATTTCATATTGGCTGTTTTCTCGAGGATAATTATCACGCACAAATTGTTCCCTTTCTTGGAATAGATCTTCTTCTTGTTTCCCCTTGTAATTGAACTGTTCTGAATCAAGCATACTTTTAGCTAATTTATTGAAAACCCGCTTAAATTTGTATTTCACTGTAATTCTAGATCTTTGTCCCATTATTATCAAGTACTAAAGAGTCAAATAGACCGAATATTTTCGATTATCTGAAATTGAAATATTGAAATAATTGGTGATTTGATGTACAATAACAACTGATTAAGACAATAGCTACAACCGGATGACGCTTCTACAAAGGAGATTTTTTTTGTTTTTTTTCGCGGTGCTTTTTGTGACAACGGCGCCGATTATTGTTTTGTTCGCGAAAGGATACCGGTTTGACAGCCACGGAAAGATCTTTATTTACAGCGGATCTGTAACCGTCAAAAGCTGGCCGAGAGATGTTGACATTTATATAAATAACAAAAAACAAGAAAAAAAGAAGGTCAATGTCATTAACAGTTCTTACACGATAAACGGCATTCGTCCCGGAAAATACGTTGTCCGGTGTGAAAAAGACGGCTATACGTCTTGGACTAAGAATATTGAGGTTCACTCCGGCATTTCAACGGAAATGTGGAATATTCTCCTTTTTCCGGTAGATAATATGGAGGTTAAGCAATTCTCACCTAAAAATGCCACGCAGTTCTTTCTGTCACCGCGTGACAAGAATGAGGTCGTCTTTTTTTCAAAGGACAATAACAAAAATATTGTTTCTGTTTTTGACGCTGGTGAAAATAAGCATGAGCAGATCTACCAGACGGATTCATTCGATTTTATTCCTCCGGAGGAAAAAGAGAACATTGAGTGGAGTAGTGATGAAAAGCGAATACTTATTCCTTTTCAAAAAGACGGTGAGAAAGTATTCATTATTGCCAGGATCAAAAAAGAAGATCTGAAAGATATTATAGATCTCAACTCTGTCTTTGCAGAAGAAATTGAGCGCAGGGAAAAACAGAAAGCTCCCGGCACGCCATTAGTGCCCGCTCGCTCACAGCAGGAACAAAAAGAGGTTGGCGAACTTGAGCCCGGCAACATAGGGAGCTCTCCCGACTCCGATGTTAACAGCGCTAAACAATTTAAAAAAGTTCGCTGGATGTTTGATAAAAATGACGAGCTGGTGATATTGAACAAAGATCATGAGCTGTACTATATCTATATTGAAAAACCGGAGGAAATGATCTTAATTGACGATCAAGTAAGCGGATTTGATTTTGCGGGAAACAGAATTTATTACACCCAGCTTCCAAACAACATTGTCTGGGAAATTAAGAACAATGATATTGGAACAAAGCATCAGATCACAAACACTGCCATAACATCTGAAAAAAATGATTTTGTTGAATTGATCGCTTATGATCAATATCGCATGGCTATCATAACGCAGGAAAGAGATCTGTACGTTTATAATCACGAAAAAGAAAAAGCGGAGATCAGTATGAACAAGATCATTAACGGCGCTCGTGACATGCAATTTAGCGATGACGGAAAAAAACTTCTTTATTGGACCACCAATGAGATATGGTGCCTAATGCTCAGAGAATGGAAAGTACAGCCGATCAGAGAAAAAGGAGCTAAGCTTTTCATTACGCGCCTTTCCCAACCGATAAAAAATGTCCAATGGATGGACAATTATGAAAATTTACTTTTTTCTGTTGGAAGAACAATAAAATCAGCCTCATTGGATACTCGAAGCCACGCGCATATTGTCGACGTGATGACGTTGGAAGATGATATCGGAGAAAGAGAAATGTTCTATAACAAGGCCAGCCAACGATTATTCATGATAACCAAACAAAACGAGAACAACACTTTACAATCAGCCTTGCTTATCAACAAAACAGGATTCTTAGGACTGTAGAAGGATAAAAATGGTCGGAATATGCCTTACGCCTACAACGCATCTGTGATTAAAAATACGTAATGACATTTTAGTTTATTCTACGATAATAAACATGGTAGTTCAGATATAACTTGTTAGGCAAAATAAATAACTTTTCATTCTTTTTATTTTATGGAAAAAGAACCACTACAATTTTTAAAAATTAAAGAGCTGGATTTATTATCTACTGAACAGCAGCAACAAATCATGATGCAATTAGAAAAACATGAGCACAATAGATATACCACTGATATTGCCCTATCCGATACTAAAACCTTAAAAAATTTTATCGTTCATCCTGAAGTGCTCCGTCCTGAAAGTATGACTAGCTTATTTCTAGCTAAACATTTATATGGAGAACAACATTTATATAATGGGAAATTCGCCATAGATATTGGTTGCGGAAGTGGAATACAAGGCGTGACAATGGGTATTGGAGGTGCTAAACAGGTTATTCTATCCGATATATCTATGCGAGCGATTACAAATGCAAAGGAAAATATTGAAAAATTTCAGTTATTAGACAAGGCTAATGTGGTTCAAAGCGACCTTTTTACAAATATTGAAGATATGGCGGATGTAATTGTTTTCAATCATCCGTTCTTTCCGACTAATCCAATAAAAGATAAGGCTGTATCAATATCAATGCTAGACAAAGGAGATCTCATCCATAGATTTTTAGAGGAAGCAAAAACGCGTTTAAATAAGGATGGGGTTATTATAATGCCGTACCTTCAACTAGCTGGAGAAGTTAATAACCCTGAAATTCAAGGACCAAAGCACAATTTAGATGTTGATATTGTGGTTCGTCAAAATATAGATTCGGGTTTACAAAAAGGTCTTATTTCTATTTATCATTTAAAGATAAAAGAATGAAAAGTTATTTACATCGCCTAACAACGCGATATCTGAAGTTTTTAAAAGCCTAGAAAATAAAGTTTTATATTAAGTAAAGAGTTTGATTTTTTATGAAAAACAAATTGATAATAATTCATGGAGCAAATGCTTTGAGCTCTAAAAATCAATCTCTTCAAAAGTTAATTTCAATTATTTACAAATATTTTTTTAATTTTATACCAGAATATAACACAAAAAATCCATGGATTGATGTATTTCCTAAACTTAAATATGAAATAATTGAATTAAAATGGAGTGGCAAAATAATACCTTATGATGTATCGAAAACTTCAAAAAAGTTATCAGAACTTCTTGATTCAAATCCAGATAAAAATTATATATTTCTAACTGAAAGTATTGGAACTGAAATTGCTCTCTCAGCAATTGAAAAATCTAAGGCAAAAAATATTAAAAAGATAATCTCGATTTGTCCAATAAGCAAACCAAGAAATATTAAAGATTTTTCAATAGTTTCATTAAAATCAAAAAATGATATTTTTGCAAGATTTTCAAATAAAGTTCTTTGGCCACTCCATTTTTTTAGGTCTACGAAAGGAAACATTGAAGAGATCAGTTTAGAAAATATTAGACATGATCAATTTGTTCCGAATCATAAAATTAAAAAAAATCAAACTCTTTTGGAATTAGTTGAAAATAAAATGAACGGCTTTTAAAAATTACTGTCCCTTCGGTCGGTCGTCTTGCAGACTCCCCACATAACAAGGATTATGAGGGAAATTCCTGTTGAATTTTCCCAAATTTGCTTCGCAAACTTCTCATAATCCTGATGTTGTACGAAATAATTTATTTTTTAAACTCTTATAATTATGGAAAATATCAAAACAACAATTGAGCAAGAACCGGCTCCAAAGAACATTAGTTCTGAATTTCTTAATATGAGTGTATCCGAATTTATGGATTTTTTAAGGACACAACGCAAGGAGCCTTCGCTTTCGATTACCATAGATTGGGTAAATGTCCCAACTGCGAGAAAACTAAAAGCATTTCTTGAAGATTTTAGCGCTTTAGGCAAACAAAAAAGATTTGCAGCCATCAGAGCTACAGAGGATCAGTACAAACAAGAATTAAATGTTTTCGCATCTGGTGTAAAGTGGGAACGGGTTTAAAAAATAAATTACATCGTACAATACCGAATATGAGGTTCCAGAAATTTGCCTTAATAAATTATAATAATGAGTGCAAATTTCTTCCACCCAAATTTTTGTTCTCTCTTTTGTTAATAATTTTAATAATGTAGAGAGAATAGAAACTTCTCATATTCGGATATGCTATCGGAAATAATTTTATTTTTAACGCTTGCTCATCCAAATTCGTCTTCCGCGGAGTTTATCCCGTTGGATAACGGGGTTGTGACGAACTTCGGATGTCCCGAAACGTTATCGAAAATAAAAATTCTAAAAGAGCGGTTCGACTACTTATCACCGCTCACCAGGAACAATAAAGCTCTTTTGAAACTTCTGCGCTGGTGCGAGTTTGACTTGTCTCGCCGTAGTGGAGAGCAACTCGGACCAGCGCAAGGTCTGACGGCGGCTGAACCGGCAGTATGTCAAAATAAAAAAGCCGTGACATAAATGGATTTACAACTAATTTACAATTTTCAATTGAAAATTAATTCATTTTTAAATTCACTTCAAATTTCAAATTGTAAATTTCAAATTTGAAGCCTATCTAATGCATTATTCGACCAAGCCGTCTTTTCTGGGAAAAATAATCGAAAGATGCGGATTGAACCGCAAGTTTCACAAATTAGGCAGTGATAAAATAGATAGGGATAATTCTATTATCGTAAGTCCCGCCGAAGCAACATTAACTTACACCGGCAAAATAGAAATCGGGGGGCAGCTAATTTCCAAGTTTGGCAAAAAAATAGACTTGACTGAAAGTCTTGGAAAAAAAGCGAGTTTATTTAAAGAAGGCAGTTATTTTAATTTTTACCTTTCCCCAAAGAATAAGCACTATTGGAGAATTCCATATGACGGCCAACTTGTTTTAACAAAAGTCAATAATGGAAGAGTAAGAATTCCGATTGTGATCGGCCTTGAAAAATTTTTTCCGGGAACGGACTTTTTTGAAAAAGCCATAAAAAGCAACGCGGCCATAGGATCCGTTTTTCAAACAAAAAATTTTCCGTACGCAATTATCGCAGTCGGTTCGCTGAATGTAAACTCGATCTGCACTGTCAAAAAAGATTATTTCAAAAAAGGAGATGTCGGGGGCTATTTCAATCTTGGTTCAAGTCTGCTTCTGTGTTTTCCGAATTACCCATTAACTCCTTTAATAAGCGCTAAAACCAAAGTTAAAATAGGAGAGCCTTTGATAAAGATCCGGGAACTGAAATTTTGAATTTTAAATTTATTGGTTTATCCCGCCAAAGGAGGACAGGCACTTTGATTCTTGAGATTTGCACTTTGCATTTCTATCGTTTTATTGTTGAAATTATCCTAAATATGTTATAATGATAAATGAGAAAGGTCGTCTATACCTAGTAAAATAAAAAATAATTAAAAACAAAATTATGGAACAACTAAGCCCTCTTACAAACTGGACTGACGTTTTAATTTCCTCAATGCAGGGATTATGGATGAATATAGCGGCTTTTATCCCGGAACTGCTTAGCGCGCTGTTCGTACTGTTTATAGGCTTGATAATTGCCACAGCCTTTAGTAAAGTAACCCGCAAGTTTTTCACCAAAGTTGACCCTTTTATGGAAAAGACCGGGGTTAAAGAAGAGCTGGAAAAGATCGGGTTGAAATTTAGTTTTGCCGACTTGGCAGGCAAAGTGGTTAAGTGGTTTTTTGTTATAGCCACCTTGATTGCCGTGTTTGATATACTGAACATTCCACAAATTACAGAATTTTTAGGGACCGTGGTGCTGTATATCCCCAACGTGTTCGTAGCTATAATTATCCTCGCTATCGGACTGATCATTGGAAGGCTTGTGTTCAGTGCAGTAAGGAGTGGGCTGGAAACAGCCAAAATGCGAAGATCTACCGTTGATACGTTAGCTAAAGTAGCCAAATGGGCAATTGTCATTTTTGCTTTGATGGCCGCGTTGACTCAATTGGGCGTTGCGAGTGATTTGATTAAGATCTTGTTCACTGGTTTTGTGGGCGCTTTGTCCCTGGCTGGCGGCCTTGCTTTCGGGTTGGGAGGAAAAGATAAAGCCGCTCAATGGCTGAGAAAGATAAGCCGTGAAGAAGACTGAAATTGCGGCTTGCAAAAAACAAATCTTGTTCACCATGAATTTACAGCTTTCTGTCTGTTAAACGTAAAATCCCCCCGCCCTTCGTGAGGGCAGGGGGATTTTTATGTAGCTTGCAAAGAGAATATATGGAAACAGTCCCGTCCATCACATTCATCCATAAATCCACATCCAGGCTATTCCGTGAAAGCACATAAGTATTGATCTATTTAACAACAAATTCTTTCCTGTTCTTATATTCTTCCATTTTGCCGACGTTCCATTGCTCAACCGGACGAATGTAACCCACAACTCGTGAATATACTTCACATTTTTGGCTAATGATACATTTTGGACATACAGCGTGTTCCCCTTCAAGATATCCGTGTACCGGACATACGCTAAATGTAGGCGAGATAGTGAAATAAGGGAGTTTGTAATTTGATGCGATCTTTCTGATAAGATCTTTGGTTACTCCGATATCATTAATTCGTTCACCTAGAAATCCATGAAGTACGGTTCCGCCGGTGTATTTCGTCTGTAGATCATCCTGCAGATCAAGCGCCTCGAAAAAATCATCTGTATGCCCGACGGGTAATTGTGAAGAATTCGTATAATACGGCTGGGCTCCCTTTTCAACCGCTCCGTTGTTCGCAAAGATCATTCTTGGAAAACGTTTTTTGTCCTTAAGAGCCAGTCGATAACTAGTTCCCTCGGCCGGCGTAGCTTCAAGATTATATAAGTTATCGGTCGTTTTCTGATACTCGATCATCCGTTCCCGCATATGCACGAGAACTTCTTCAGCCAGTTTCATTCCTTTCTTTGTTGATATATCTTCATCGATAAAGTTCATCAGCGCTTCATTCATACCAACGAGTCCGATCGTTGAAAAATGATTTACCCAATAAAGGCCTCTATGCTTATAAACACTTTCGAGATAAAACTGGGCGTATGGGTATAACCCTTTTTGTGTGAAGTTTTCGATAGTTTTTCGCTTGACCTCAAGGCTTTCCTTTGCCAGATCCATAAGCCCATCCAGCCTGCAGAAAAAGTCCTTTTTGTTTTTTGCAAGATAGCCGACTCGGGGTAAATTTATCGTAACCACGCCGACCGATCCTGTCAGCGGAGCGGATCCAAACAAGCCCCCCATTCTTTTGTGCAACTCCCTGTTATCAAGCCGCAGGCGGCAGCACATCGATCTGGCATCATCAGGATCCATGTCAGAATTTATAAAATTTGCAAAATAAGGGATCCCGTACTTTGATGTCATTTCCCAAACCTTATCAAGATTCTTGTTGTCCCAATCAAAATTCTTGGTGATGTTATAAGTTGGGA
>DAOUPS010000034.1 GCA_030626045.1 bacterium
ATCGAGAAAATGAGTGTTCTTGATCTGGCGGAACTGGTAAAGATCCTTGAAGATAAGTTTGGTGTTTCCGCGGCGGCTCCTATGGCGGTTGTTGCTCCCGCAGCGGCTAGTGAAGCGGCTGAAGGCGGAGCTGAAGAAAAAGCGGAATACGATGTTGAACTTGTGGCTGTCGGCGACTCCAAGATCAATGTGATCAAAAAAGTCAAAGAAATAACAGGGGTTGGACTTAAAGATGCCAAAGACATGGTTGATGGCGCACCTAAGGTCATTAAAGAAAAGGTGGCAAAAGAAGAAGCGGAAGAATTTAAAAAGGGACTTGAGGGAGTAGGAGCCACGGTTGAGTTGAAATAAGCTTAGCCTTTATTTGTATTATTACATGAGAGAGAAAGTACGGGGACTTCGCTTAAAAGTCCCTCAAAAAGTCCGAAGAGGGCTTTTTGAGTTACTTCCGCTTTTTTATAAAGCATGTTGTGAGAATATATTGTATTGAAACAAAAAAGGCGGACACATATGTTTTGTGTTCCGCCTTTTTTAATGAACTTATTACTTATCAGAGTCAGCAATCAACGAATGGACTTGTTTTTTAAACTCTGACAAAGCCCTTCCAGCTTTCTCTTTCTTCTCTCTTGCGACATCCCGCTCTTTTTCGAGCTTTGTTATTGTTTCGAAATTTATAACTACTTTTTCGGAAAGAGTTTTATTGAGGTTGCGGTTTGCTCGTTCCAGTTCATCATATTCTTCTTGCGAAGAAAAAAGCTTTTCCTCCAAAGATTTGATTTTTGCAGTTTGATCTTCGACGAGTTCGACGAGCTTTTCTGCCGAACATTGCTCAAACGGAGCGTTTCTGCGCGTGTAAGTCTCTTTGTCACTAGGTTTAATGATATGTGCACGGAGAGCATACTTTCTTGCCTGAAATAAAAACGCGTGCCTTTTCATTCCAGTTAATTTCAAGATATCATCAATATTGCCTAAAGCGTGCCGATAAACCAATTCGAGGAATCTTTTTTTAGCGTCTGCCAAGAGATTATTTATCGGTATGCCGATTTTAGCGTTAGGCCGCGGAAAATCTTCGAAATTTTCTTTTTTACTAAGATCACAGCCTTTTTCTCTCAGGCTTCTGATTCTGATGTATAGATTGTTGGCAGAAATGCCCATCAATTCAGCCGTTCTTGTTATAACCCGATTTGCTTCATCAAGATGAACGATTATATGACCGGCGCGAACATATAGTTCCAGCGCTTCCATCGTGGATACTCCGAGAGTAATTCCCGGGAAATCCTGCTTGAATTCTTTAGCTCCTTCAAGCTCAAGAAAATCATCCTCTATGGTTTTCTCGCTTTTATCTTCATTTGTTTTTAAGTCGATTTGGATGTTTCCGGAGATTGATACCCGGGAGCTTTGAACGGAAATATATCCCAAAGCCTTTTTAATGTCTTGATGAGAAAGCAGGTCATTCTTACAGAAAAAGGCTGCTCGTTTAATTACATTTTCCAGTTCTCTTACATTACCCGGCCATTGATACTGAAGTAGTAATTCCAGCGCTTTTGTTGAAATGGTCAATTCTTTTTCGGACGAACGGCTATTTAGTTCAGTAACAGCTTTTTTGAGAAAATAGCTGACTAAAATAGGAATGTCGCCATCGCGATCTCTAAGAGGCGAAATATGGATGGCAAATGTTTTAAGACGAAAATAGAGATCCGATCTAAACTTTCCTTCTTTCTGTGCCTCCGACAAATCAACATTCGTAGCGGAAATAATCAACGCGTCTGTTTGGCGAGGTTCTGTTCCTCCTACCGGGACATATTCTTTGTGTTGAATAACCCTAAGAAGTTTTAATTGTTCATCTTGTGACAGTATTCCTATTTCGTCAAGCAAAATGGTTCCTCCCGAAGCAACATCAAAAAGCCCTTTTTTTGTTGCGGTTGCTCCGGTAAAAGCGCCTTTGACATGCCCGAACAGACCTGACAGGAAAAGATCATTTGTTACTGCCGAGGCCAGATCGGCTACCACGAATTTGCCCGAGCGTCCGTTTATTACGCTTATTTCATGAGCCAGTTCAGCCAGAAAAGTTTTTCCGGTTCCGGTTTCTCCGTAAATGAGCATGTCTTCTCCATGCAATGCCAATTCAAAAATTATATCAGTACATTCCTTAAAAGATTGGCTAATACCGATAATTTGCTCTCTGAGCCTTGAAATTTGTTTTGCTTTCTCCAATTTCTCAGCCGCATTTTTAACTTCTAGCCTATCTGTAAATGTTGTATCAACTACATTTTTTGCGCTATCTATAATTTCTCTCATTTTATATCTCCTCTCTTCCGGTTTTGAAGATTTCTAAGATTCGAATATTACTTAGGATTTGAAATATATCATTTTGTTAATGTGCTATATCTGTTCTTGTTTACCATATTTATTGTTTTAGCGCAAGAAATTTCTGTGCTATCAAAGAACTATTCCTAAAGCGGTTCCCATTAAAAATTTTATCCAGTGCGCTTGTACCGGAATAGAATCTATCAATTTCTGTTAGCGGGATCAGTTCATAGACAGCCAATTTTATGTTTGTGTAATTTGCTTGTTCAATTATTCTCGGTTATACTTAAGGCAAACGATGGCAAAAATTATTTCACTTGTGAATCAAAAAGGCGGAGTTGGAAAAACGACCACCGCGATCAATATTGCGACATATCTTGCGGCTCAAGGCAAGAAAGTGCTTCTTGTTGATTTGGATCCGCAATCAAATGCGTCCAGCGGACTCGGTATTGATGTTAGAAATTTGGAAAAAAATCTATATCACGCACTAGTACTTAACGAGCACCCCAAAAATGTAATTTTAAAAACGAATATGCTCGGGCATGACATTATTCCTTCCAACCAAGATCTTGCCGGTGCGGCCATTGAGCTAACGAATATTGAAAATAGGGAATATCAATTATATAATGTCTTAAGGCAAGTGCGGGAGAATTATGACCATATCATCGTTGACTCTCCTCCCAGCTTGGGACTTTTAACAATTAATGGCCTTGTGGCGTCGGATGAAGTGATAATTCCGGTGCAGACTGAATATTTCGCTCTGGAAGGATTAGGGCAATTACTTAATACAATTGACCTAGTACAAGAAAATCTTCAGCCGAGATTGCAAATGGGAGGAATTTTGATGACGATGTACGACAGACGCAATCGTCTGGCGCGCCAAGTAGTAAAAGAAGTAAGAAAACATTTTAGAGACAAGGTATTTAATGCAATTATTCCTCGTACGGTTCGTTTAGCTGAAGCCCCAAGCTTTGGCAAAGCGATCATGTATTTTGACAGGTTCAACAAAGGTGCCAGAGCATACAGGCAGCTCGCAGAGGAAATAATAGCTAGAGAGAAGAAACAATAGCGGACTATTTTCAATAGGCAATTATGCTGTTTAGAATTAATATTTAAAGGGATTGCTCTCAAACTAATTTCCCATTCTGCCCCGCCTTTCGCGAAAGGCAGGGCAGGGCAGGCGTTGGTCTCGCCTAGGCGGGACTAGCATTTTTAGTAGTATCTGTCTGCTGCCTGTCTGCTGCCTGTTTGCCGAAGAGGCAGGAAGAGGTAGGATGAGACAGAGAGTTAGTTTGGCAACAGTCCCTTAAAACAAAAATGGCTCAACAAGGAGGACTAGGAAGAGGGCTTTCTTCTCTAATACCCGGCAAAAAACAAAGTGATAATAAAAAAAATTACTTTGGCGGTGATGTTAAAGAAACAGCCAAAGACAACTTACAGGGTGGTGGAAAAAACATCGGAGTAGCAAAAGATCAACAAATGCAATCCAAACAAAAGATTGGCAATATTGCGCTTAAAAGTATTATGAAAGTTCCCATTAATACAGTATCCCCAAACCCGCACCAACCGCGAAAAGATTTTGATGAAAACAAACTCCAAGAATTAGCAGATTCAATTAAAGAGTACGGCGTTTTACAGCCGCTTGTGGTAAGTATAAAAGATTCCGGCGGATACGAATTAATTGCCGGTGAGCGGCGCCTTAAGGCGAGTAAAATCGCCGGTCTTAAAGAAGTCCCAGTTATTGTAAGGAATGTTAGCGAACAAAACAAAGCCGAACTTTCATTGGTTGAAAATATTCAACGCTACGATCTTAATCCGATCGAGGAAGCTAGGGCTTATGAAAAACTACAAAATACTTTCTCTATTACACAAGATGAGATAGCGTTAAAAATTGGGAAAAGCAGGAGCACCATATCGAATGTGTTGCGCTTGCTTTATTTGCCGGTTGAGATTCAAAAAGCTCTTATTAGCAAGGCAATAACAGAAGGGCATGCCAGATCGATTCTTGCGATTTCAAATTTGGAGAAACAACGTGCGCTTTTTGATCTGATTGTTCGTGAAAATTTAACGGTTCGCCAGACTGAGGACAAAGCCAGAGAGGCATCTACCGGTTCGCGTGTTCCGAAGAAAAGGCGTATTGATCCAGATATTCAAAAATACGAGGAACAGCTGTCGCAAGCCCTCAGTACAAAAGTACGCATTAGAAAATCGAAAACGGGCGGACAGATAATCATCAATTATTATTCTGATGAGGAGTTCAATGCGCTTTTAACTAATTTATCTCAAGAACGGTGATTGAATTTGAGGAGCCGGGAAACGAATACGATTTAGAAAAAATTAAAAAATCTGACTTGAAGATAAAAGTCAGAGTTGCTACGCTATTCATTGTATTTTTGTTAGCTATTTTTTTCTTAATAAAAAATAATTTTAGCTTTAATTTTTTTAAAACGGAAGTCCTAAAAATTGAAGAAGAGTGCGACCTCAAATATTCCTATAACTGGAATGATGAGGAAGAAACATATATTAAAAAAGCGAATATGGTACTTAAAAAGAATGACTCTCTACTTAGATCAGTGGAAGGGTTTGATAGAGCGCTTGTAGAAAGTGAGCAAGTTGGGCTTAAAGGGGCTCCCAGACCGATAATAAAGATTTTTTTTAAAGACGTTACTAATGTTCCAATTAAAATCCCAAAATATATTTGTGGATATCGAGTAAAGGTCTTTTTTCAATGATCCAAATTCAAATATGGTAAAACATCTGCAAATAACGGTGCACACAGACGGAGGCTCTAGAGGAAATCCGGGTCCTTCTGCTGTTGGCGTTGTTATCAAATATGATAAAAAAATAAAGGAATATGCGAAGTGCATAGGAAAAAAGACAAATAATGAAGCCGAGTATGGCGCGCTTATTTACGCACTTGAAAAAACAAAAAAGCTTATTAGTAAAGTAAAAGCGAAACAGGCTGATATCGTGTGCTATAGCGATTCTGAATTAATGGTTAAACAGCTTAATCACCTGTACAAGTTGAAAAACGAGACTATAAAAGGCTTATTCATCGAAATTTGGAATCTTTCACTTGACTTTAAGTCAGCAAAATTTTATCATATTAAGCGCGAATATAATAAACAGGCGGATAAATTGCTCAATCAAGCCCTTGATCAAGAGCGATCTAAGTCTTCATTTTAATGGGACTTTTGTTCGTTTGCGCAGAAGACCAAAAGTGATGCGCTGAGTCTTAATATGTAAATACGCATTTATTCTATGAGAATAGTTATTCTAGCGGGAGGAGGAGGATCAAGAATGTGGCCGATGAGCCGTTCGAATAGACCAAAACAATTTTACAATTTGATCTCCGAAAAAACGATGCTTGAAGACGCGCTTGCCCGTTTTTCGGATTATCCTAAGGATAAACTTTTTATTTCGACAACAGCCAAGCTGTTTCCTAAGATCAAAAAAATATTACCTTCGTTCCGAGAAGAAAATATTATTGTTGAGCCGTCGCAAAAAGATACCGCTCCGGCAATGGGTTATGTGGCGCTTCGTTTGGGTATACTTGATCAGGACGAACCGATAGCGTTTATTCCATCTGATCATTATATCGGCAGAACCGATATTTTTCTCAAATCGATCAAGGAAGCCGAAAAAGTGATCAAAGAAACAGGGAAACTTTTGGACATCTCCGTTCATCCAACGGTGCCGACAACGGCATTGGGATATACTAAAATCGGAAAAAAAGAACTTGAACGAAACGGGATCGAATTTTTCGAATTTTTAGGCCATGTCGAAAAACCTGACTACAAGACCGCTCAACAGTATCTTGAAGACGGAAATTATCTTTGGCACGCGAATTATTACATGTGGACTCCGCGCCTGTTTCTTAAAGCCTACAAAAAATATGCTCCTGAGATATTTGAGAGACTCTTGGAAATTGGAAAGCTGATAAAGAGCGGAGATGAAGATGAGATCGAAAAAGTATACTGTGAGATGGAAAAAATATCGATCGACTATGCTATCACGGAAAAAATGGATCCCAAAGAGCTGCTTATTATCAAAGGAGCTTTTAAATGGAAAGATATTGGCGCTTGGGATACGCTTCATGAAAATTTAATGACCAAAACGGATGAGCGGAAAAATCTGATAAAAGGATCGCGTCTCAACATTGATACATTAAACAGTATCATTTATGGCAGAGATGATAAGCTTATTGCCACCATTGGCATTGATGACATGGTTATTATTGATACTCCCGACGCTCTACTGGTATGTCCGAAATCAAGAGCGCAGGATGTAAAAAAAATTGTTGAGGAATTAAAAGAGCGCGGAGGGAAGTACATATAGGCTTCACAATAAGATCATCTGAAGTGCCAAATAGATCACAGAATTAAGTTTAGCAGAGATGCCCAGTAGTGCGAATTTGACCTGTCTCGCTGTTTTGAAGAGCCTAGTCCGCCGTATTGGCGGACAACCCGAACCTTTAGTCTGACGGCGGGTGAACCAGCAGTATACTAAAAGTATTTCGTATCTAATATTAAGTATTGAGGGAAATTATCAATGATCAATACAGATAAATTTCAAATTATCTTTTGCGGTTGACAAATAATGCCTGTTGCCGTACACTATTAAGTGCTAAGGTGATGTTTGAATGGATTCCGGTCGCAATGACGGGAATTTATTTTTTACAGTAGCGTACTAAACAATGACAATAATCTAATTTCTTAAGCGGCAAAAATGGGAAAAAATAAGAGAATAATCAAAGATTCATCGGCGCTCGGCCAATTTAGCAGTGCGATTGCGCAAATTTGTGAAGAGAAAGGAATTGATAAAGATCGAGTGGTTGAATCGGTTGAAGCTGCTCTTGCCGCTGCGTATAAAAAAGATTACGGAAAAAAAGGCCAGATAATTGTGGCTAAACTTAATGAAAAAAATGGAGAAGTTGTGTTTAAGCAACTTTGCGAAATTGTTGATGAGTCAGTACGAACAATAGAAGAAGAATATATGCCGGAAGATGTCCATGAAATTCCAAAAAATGCTGTCAAAAGCAATGAAGTGATCGAACGGAGTAGAGACCATAGCATTGAAGAAGGCATAGCTCTCCCAAAATTTAGCCCTGAAAGGGACGTTCTTCTTGAGGATGCACAAAGAGTTGACGAGGCGGTCAAAATAGGTGAATTTTTAGAAATTCCACTTGAAACAAAAGATCAGTATGGCAGAGTCGCTTCACAAACAGCCAAACAGGTTATCGTTCAACGAATTAGAGAAGCAGAGCGCGATTCAATGTATGACGAATATAAAGGAAAAGAAGGCGAAGTTATAAATGGAGTTGTACAACGAATTGAAATGAATAAAGTTTATATTGATCTTGGCAAAGCCGCTGGAATATTGTTCCCTTCAGAACAGATTCCGAACGAACAATATCGAATTGGCCAGCGGCTCAAAGTGTATATTGAGAAAGTTGAATCTGACCCAAAAGGTCCTGGTGTGACATTGAGCCGGCGACACCCAAATTTACTTTTAAAGTTGTTTGAACTTGAAGTTCCAGAGATATTTGCAGGAACAGTTGACATCAAGGCTGTTGTACGTGAAGCCGGGGCTCGATCAAAAATTGCGGTGATCTCGAATGAAGAGGGAATCGATCCCATAGGTTCATGTGTTGGACAAAGAGGTACTCGCGTACAAGCAGTGATTGACGAAGTGAACGGTGAGAAGATTGATATTATTGAATGGAATGATGACGTGGAAAAATTCATTGCCAATGCTCTTTCACCGGCAAAAGTCGTGAAAGTAAACGCGAAAGAAGATTCTAAGGAGGCAGCGGCGTATGTTGTAAAAGACCAACTTTCTTTGGCGATTGGCAAAAAAGGACAAAATGTCCGGCTGGCCGCGAAATTGACTGGATGGAGAATTGATGTGAAAACAATTGAAGATAATGAAGATGTTTCCAAAGAGAATGATGATGAAAAGAGCGAAGGAGTATCTGGGGGCGATGATAAAAAGAAAGAGGAAAAGAAAAGTAAAGATCAGGGAGAGTCCGCGGAAGAAATACAAGAAAAGCCAGAGAAGAGAACAGAGAAAAAGCTGGTAAAAAAAGAAAAAAAAGGGAAAAAAGGAAAGAAAGACAAAGAACAAACTGCCAAGACAGATAAAAAATTGAAGAAAGAAAAAGAAAAAAGAGGCGGTCAAAAAAGAGATAAGAAAAAAGAAGGTGAAAAGAAGAAGAGTAAAAAAGAGAAAAAAGAGAAATCGAAATAGTTTCTAAGCGATTGGCTAATTCAAATAAAAAGTAAACATTACTCAAATGAATTTATGGCATGACCTTGAACTTGGCGAAGACGCTCCGCGTGAGTTCAATGTAATTATTGAAATTCCCAAATGGTCGAAAAACAAATATGAAATTGATAAAAAGACAGGCCTTATTAAGCTTGATCGGGCAATGAAGAGCGCACAGGATTATCCTTTTGACTACGGATTTGCTCCTCAGACACTTTGGGAAGACGATGATCCGCTTGATGTAGTTG
>DAOUPS010000119.1 GCA_030626045.1 bacterium
ACTTTTTTTATCGTCTTTCTTGTTTTTTACAAGATTGCCATCATCAGGAGGCAGGACTGTTTTTCTGACAGCTGAACTATCTTTTTTTATTACTGCAGAACTTATTTTTTCCTTTTCCGGCAATCTCGTGATCTTCGTATTCTCCTTAACTTTTTCTTCATTGTTTCTAATGATTGTATCCTGGCTGTGTTTCAAATCTTTAGTTGGTTGGATTGCTTTTTTAAATTTGCCAAAAATATTAGCTGGTGGCTTTTGGTGTTCAAAATCAATCGGATCACCTTCTTTTATATATAATTCAGGCTGTTGATCAAACGGAGACAAACTCTCGTCATTTTCCTTTCCTTTTTGTTTCTCTTTTTCTTCATCATCTTCATCAACTGCGATCTTCTGCTCGGCAGTTTCTTTCTTCCCAGATACTTCTTTGCTTGTTCTTTTCTCTTTTTCAATTTTTTCATGGCCAAAGAAATTATATGCCTTGGAAAGTTTCGTTTTAGGAAGCGTTGCGACAGGGACAATTACCTTCTCTTTGATATTTGCCACGATAATACCAACGTTTTCTCCTTCGAGTTCAAGTGTTGATTTAACAAGATTATCAAACTCACTCGAGTTAAACGTTTTCGCGTGGCGTTTTAAATCTTTCCATGCCAGTGATTCAAACAATGATTCAGTGGCGAATATTATTTTATCATTGGTGAAAAGATTGCCGGACGAGACATCAGAAAATGTTTTTATTGGATGTCCTGTACCGCTTTCACTGAATTTGTGGCTTATGTCATCAATTTTGTCATTTCTTAAAAGAATAATTTTTCCTTCACCGGCTTGAGTGAAAAATAAATTGTCATTTTGTATAACGCCGATGACAGCGTGAAATTTTTCTATCCAGTTCATGATCTCATGGCGCGCGAGATCAGACAAAGCTACGTTGGCTTTTTTGAGAGCGTTTTCAAAGGCTTTTTCTGTGGGGATCTTTGTATTGGAATAAAATTCTTTTTTTATTACCTGCGCAATCAAATTTGGAAGATAGGCGGATTGTTCAGAATGATCAAGAACTTTAATAATGCCAAAAACCTCTCCAAGCTGACTCTCGGCTAAATTCTCCTTTTTGAAATGGAAAACATTAATAAACGGCTCTAGTTCCTTATTTTTACAGGCTAGTACTTTAAAAGCGTCAATCTCGATTTCCGTTTTGGTTTTTTTGAATTTATCCATACACACAAATGCACTGCGAACAATATTTCAAACGCATTGCTTACCAATTGATTTATACAATTATTATAGGACAGTTATGTATTTAACGCAAAGGACCATGCTGGGTATAATGATTAATGATCAATACAGATAAATTTGAAATGCTAGCCATAGGCTGGTCAGCCTTTGGCTGAAATTCCAGCCCTGGTGCGAGTTTGATCTGTCTCGCTGTATTAGCGGACAACCCGAACCTTTAGTCTGACGGCGGGTGAATCAGCAGTATGTCAAAATAAGAAAAGACATAAGTGGATCGAGATCGTTCAACGCGATCTTACGGGTTTGCGGAAGTTTATTTGGCAGAGTCATCTGAATTATATTCGATAAACTTTTTACGGTTGATATTCTTGAAGATTGCCATTCCGATAATAACGGCGATAGCTCCTGCGAAAATTATCCATCCTGCGAATCGGATATATTGATTTATTTGTTCGGCGGCAAAACCAAAAAAGAAGCCGGTAGCTGTAAGCGCGCCACTCCAGACGATTCCTCCGAGAACAGAATAAAAAAGAAATTTCTTGAAGCTCATTTTGACGGCTCCGGCAAGCAAGAAAGTTATCCAACACAAGCCCGTTGTAGTTTTTACGTAAAAAATAATACGCGGCCCGCTTTTCTGAAAACGGCGTCGGATCCTTTCCACTATCGAATGTTTTATTTTAAGGAATTTTTCTGCTTTCAATAGCGCCGGTCTTCCGCCGACAAAGCCGATTAAATAAAGAATTACGTCACCGATAACGTCTCCTGCCATGCTAAGGAAGAAAACCGTAAAGATATTAAACATACCCATGGACGCTAAGTAGGCCGCAATCATTGTTACTATCGGTCCCTCCAATATCATAAGCAGGAGCATAAGCGGATAGCCCCATAGTGAAATTGAATTTAGTAATTCAACAGAACTCAGATCAAGCATTGTGGTATTAAAATGTACGCTAAAGCCAGCGTTTGTTAAAAAAATCACTGACAAAGCCGAGCTGGAAACAATTCAGTTAATACTTCTCTGTGCCGGTGCGAGTTTAGCTTGCCTCGCCGTATTAGAGAACAATCCCGAGAACTAGGGATTCACAGCGGTATTTTCTGCACTGGTGCGCAATGTCAGGATGATTTTAATTTAAAATTTGGTTCATTTTAAAATTCAATTCATCCCGCAATTATCTGCGGGAGTAAATTTCAAATTATTCCCAGTTCCTAATACTTCTTATAGTATAGATTTTTAGTATTTTTTGCAATTGCATGTTGCACTGTGTTGTTCGTATGCTATAATGACAAAAAATAAATAACAAATAGAAAAATGAAACATAGCACAAAAACAAATCAAAAAAGTAACTCGTCTTCCTACGGTAAAAATAATTTCTCACT